>JAEUKG010000102.1 GCA_016794325.1 Myxococcales bacterium
TCGAGCGCGGCGCGATCTACGTGCAGGTCTCGCTCGGTCCGGCCGTCCGCGACTACGGCTCGGTGACGGTCACCTTCGACCGCGTCGTGCTCCTCGCCGGGGGCGCCGCCCCCGACTGCCACGTGACCTACTACGTGGACCGCCCTCCGCCTTCCTACGCGCTGGTCGATCTCTCGCGCCCGTTCGTGTTCGAGCACCGCGGCATCGACGAGACCTTCTGCAAGGTGAACACCGGGTTCATCCGGATCGAGAGCGAGCCGCAGCGCGGCCCCGGCGTCACCGACGCCGACGCCGCGCTCCTCTACTCCCCGGACCGCGACAACGGCGCCGCCCACCTGCTCGCCCACACCGACTTCCGCCTGGCGAGCGGGCGCGTCCGCACCATCCGCTACGACATCGTCTACACCGATCTCCGCGGCTCCGAGCTCACCACGACCGACGTGAAGTCCGGCGGCCGCGTCGACATCGGCTTCACCTACGACACGCGCTCGATCGCCGAGCGCCTCCTCGCGACCCCCGCGCTCGACAAGAACCTCGACGGCGTCGTCACCGTCGACGAGCTCGACCCCCAGTCGCGCGAGAACCTCCGCGTGACGCTCTCGAACGCGTGGGAGCTGAGCTCGCGGCGCTGAGCCGGTGGGTCGTCCGGCACGGAGGGCTTCCGCCGTGCCGCCATTTCGACTAATCCGCGAGCCATGTCCCAACGCATCGCTCCGCTCGCGCTCCTCGGACTCGCCGCCCTCGCCGCCTGCGAGGAGAAGAAGCCGCAGCCGGCCCCCGCCCCCACCGGCTCCACGACCGCCGCCGCCACCGCGTCGGCGAAGCCCAAGCCGGCCATCGAGCCGACCTCGACGAGCGTGAACCCCTTCCCCGCGCTCCCCGCGTCGTTCGCGAGCGCGGCCAACGCCGCGAGCGACGACAAGATCGCCCTCGGCAAGATGCTCTACTTCGAGGCCCGCCTCTCGAAGAACCACGACGTGTCGTGCGCGAGCTGCCACGCCATCGACAAGCACGGCGTGGACGGCGAGCCGACCAGCACGGGACACAAGAAGCAGAAGGGCGGCCGCAACGCCCCCACCGTGCTCAACGCCGCCGGCCACATGGCCCAGTTCTGGGACGGCCGCGCGGCGACGATCGAGGACCAGGCCGGCGGCCCGATCCTCAACCCGATCGAGATGGCGATGCCGAACGAGAAGGCGGTCCTCGACACGCTGAAGTCGATCCCCGGCTACGTCGACGCCTTCAAGAAGGCGTTCCCCGCCGACAAGGACCCGATCACCTACGACAACCTCAAGAAGTCGATCGGAGCGTTCGAGCGCACCCTCGCCACGCCGTCGCGGTGGGACAAGTTCGTCGCCGGCGACGCGAGCGCCCTCACCGACGACGAGAAGGCGGGCTTCAAGGCCTTCGACGCGGCCGGCTGCCCGAGCTGCCACACCGGCACCCTCTTCGGCGGCACGATGTACAAGAAGCTCGGCGAGGTGAAGCCCTACCCCGGTCTCAAAGACAACGGGCGCTTCGACGTGACCAAGCAGGAGGTCGACAAGTTCGCCTTCAAGGTCCCGAGCCTGCGCAACGTCGAGAAGACGGCGCCCTACTTCCACGACGGCTCGGTGAAGACGCTCGACGAGGCGGTGAAGCTCATGGGCGTGCACCAGCTCGGCAAGGAGCTCAAGGCCGAGGAGGTCACGGCGATCGTCACCTTCCTGAAGGCCCTCACCGCCGACGCTCCCAAGGTCGCCAAGCCCGACCTGCCGCCGAGCGGCCCCAAGACGCCGAAGCCCGATCCGGGCTGACGCTCCTCGCGCGGGTCAGGCCGACGCTGGAGCCGCGAGCGACGCCGGCGACGTCTCGAGCTCCTTGAAGTGAGCGGCGAGGCTCGGCAGCGAGCGCAGCGGGCGCGTGAACCGCGAGGTGAGCTCGATGAGCTGCTCCTCGAGGTTCGTCGTCTGCTTGCCGATCTCCGAGAGCTGCCGCTCGCAGTCGGCGCGCTCTTGCTCCATCTGCTGCTCGTGCATCGTGAGCGCGGTCCGCAGCTCGCGGATCTGGAAGTCGAGGTCGCTC
>JAEUKG010000182.1 GCA_016794325.1 Myxococcales bacterium
AGCGCCGGGCCTCGCGATCTCGTGGCCGCTGCGCTCCTCGGGATAGGGCTCGTCGCGATCGACGTCGCCAGCGGAGCCTCCCGCCACCGCGCGGTCCTCGTCGCCGCCGGCGCGGCCGCCGCGTGCGCGTTCGCGTTGAGCCAGCGACGACGGCCCGCGCGCTTCGCCCTCCTCTCGCTGGCGCTCGTGGTCGTCCCCGAGGCCGCCGCGGCCTTCGACGGGAGCGCCGTGCGCACGCGGAGCTTCTTCGGCGTGCACCGCGTCCTCACGCGGGGCGGCGGCGCGACGCACGTGTACGCGCAGGGCACGACCATCCACGGGCTCCAGCACCGCGCGCGAGACCGCGCGCGCGTGGCCGGCGCCTACTACCACGCGAGCGGGCCCGCGGCCGACGTCCTCGGGCGGGCCCGCGCCGCTCGCGTCGGGCTCGTGGGCCTCGGCGTCGGATCGCTCGCCGCGTACGCGGAGGCGGGCCAGCGCTTCGTGTTCTACGAGATCGACCCCGCGGTCCGGGCGATCGCCGAGGATCCAGCGCTCTTCTCGTTCTTGAGCGACGCGCGCGGGCGCGGGGCCGAGGTCGAGGTCGTGCTCGGCGACGCTCGCCTCACCCTGGCGCGGGCCGAGCCCGCCGCCTTCGATCTGCTCGTCCTCGACGCGTACTCGAGCGACATGGTCCCGGTCCACCTCCTCACCCGCGAGGCGTTCGCCACGTACCTCACGCGGCTCGCGCCGCGCGGGGTGATGCTCCTCAACGTCACCAACCGCTACCTCGACCTCGGACCGGTGGTGGCGGCGATCGCGCGCGATCTCGGCCTCGACGGCCGGGAGCGCGCCGACGCGGCGAGCGAGGCCGACGCGGCGCGCGACGGCAAGGCGCGCTCGCGGTGGCTCGTCCTCGGGCGCGCCGACGCCGGGGCGCTCGAAGGCCTCGGCCTCGGCCCCGCGTGGACCGCGTTGCCGCCGCCGGCGGCGCGCGCGTGGACCGACGATCGAGCGAGCGTTCTCGGCGCGGTGAAGCTCGGCGCGCCGTAGCCGGCCGTTCTCCGAGCCGAGACGCGGTCACGAGCCCGCGCTGCCGACGGCCGAGCCCGCCGCCGCTCGATCGGCTACGCTGAGCTCCACACGAGCGGGAGGGTCCGATGGCGATGTTCCACGAAGGCAACCGCGAGCTCCAAGACCGCTTCGGCAGTCGCGCGCTCGCCGACCGGCTGCACGAGAAGCTCGGCCGCGATCGCTTCACCGACGAGGACAAGGACTTCATCGAGAGCTCGCCGTTCTTCTTCCTGGCGACCGCCGACGCCGAGGGCCGCCCGGATTGCTCGTTCAAGGGCGGGGAGCCGGGGTTCGTCCGCGTGGTGGCGCCGGACGCGCTGGTGTTCCCGGACTACGACGGGAACGGCATGTTCAAGAGCCTCGGCAACCTGAGGGTCAACGCGAACGTCGGCCTCTTGTTCATCTCCATGACCGAAAAACCGAAGCGCCTGCGCGTCAACGGTGAGGCCACGCTGGTGTTCGACGATCCCATGCTCGAGGACATGCCCGGCGGCCAGCTCCTCGTGCGCGTGACGCCCCGGCACGTCTTCCCGAACTGTCCGCGCAACGTCCCCCACATGTCCCTCGTCGCGCCCTCCGTGTACGTGCCCAGGGCCGGGGAGCCGCCGGTCGAGCCGGCGTGGAAGAGCTTCGACGCCTTCAAGGCGGTCGTTCCGAGGCGCGCGAGGTGATGGGCGCTCCCGCACGTCGCCGAGGCGCCGATCTCGGCGCGGCCCGCCGGCGCTGCGCGCCGTCGAGGACGCGAGGCAGGTCGCCGCGACGGCCGGCGAACGAGGCGCGCGTGGGGTTCGTCCGGATCCGGAGGTGCGAGCGATGCTGATCATGTGCGAGGGGTGCCACCGGCACGTGCGCGCCGAGGACGTCACGTGCCCGTTCTGCCGAAGGGTGCGCGACCGGAGCGACGTGTGGGCGCCGAGGGTCGCGGTGCGGTCGCGGGCGGCGTTCTTGGCGGGGGGCCTGATGCTCGCGTCGACGGGCGCCTGCGACCGCTTTCGCGCCGATCGGCCCGACGCGCAGACCGAGCCCGTCACCGCCGCGCCGCCCTACGGCGTCACCGCGGATCCGCGCTTCGATCTCCCGCCCCCGCCGACCGCCGAGCCGCCGGCCACCTCCGACGCCCAACCCCCGCGCGACGGCGGGGCGCGTGACGGTGCGCCGAAGAAGGGACCGTAGCCGCACTCGGCGCGGCGTCACTGGCACGCGCCGCCCTTGCACGAGTTGAACCCGCGCGCGGTGCAGTCGAGCGTGAAGCCTGTGGGGGTGGTGCACGGGCCGCAGTTGGCCGGATCGCTGTTGTTCTCGTGCGTCGCGCACGCGCACGTCCCGCCCGCGCAGACGAGTCCGCCTCCGACGCGCTCGCAGTTCCGGTTGCAGGCGCCGCAGTTGGAGGGGTGGTTGAGGGCCTTGCCGTTCGGGCAGCACGCCGGGCAGCTCACCGTCTGACCGCAGTTGTTCTTCTGCGGGCCGCACTTGCCGTTGCACGTCACCGACGCCGGCTCGCAGCACACGTTGTCCTTGCACGCGGCGTTGCCGGTGCAGATGCCGCAATCCACGTCCTGGCCGCAGTTGTTCTTCGCGAAGCCGCACGCTTTGCCCGCGCAGGTGACCGGCTTGTCTTCGGGGACGCAGCCGCCGCAGGTGTGGGTGACGGGATCGCACGGGCCCGCCTCGCAGCCCCCGCAGGGGAGCGACTTGCCGCAGTTGTCGGTCGTGTCGCCGCAGCGCCCGTTGCACCACGTCGGGCTCGAGGCGCACACGCAGCGGAGGCCGTCGCACTTTCGCCCGTCGCCGCAGGGGGTGGAGCAGTCGCGATCGACGCCGCACTTGTCTTTGAGCGACGCCCCGCACTTGTCGTCGCAGTAGGTCGCGTCCTCGCACGGCCCGCCGCCGCTCGACGACGAGGTCGACGCCCCCGCCTCGGGCGAGGGGCTCGACGCGACGGGATCGTCGCCGACGCAGCCGTACACCGCGACCCAGCCCGCCGCGAGGGCACCGACGACCCACGCCGTCTTCGCTACGTTCGCCACGCCGAGGAGTATCGCAGAGCGGCGCACGCGCGGGAAGCTGGGCGGGGGCGCGCCTTCCGGGATAGACGAAGCGGCCAGGGCGTATCCGGTCTTCCCGTGCCCGTGCCCGTGCCCGTGCCTCAAGATCCCACACAATTCTGGTGCAAATCGCACGGGATCATGATCAA
>JAEUKG010000183.1 GCA_016794325.1 Myxococcales bacterium
TTGATCATGATCCCGTGCGATTTGCACCAGAATTGTGTGGGATCTTGAGGCACGGGCACGGGCACGGGCACGGGAAGACCGAACCCGTTCAGGGACACGCCCTAGGGCCGCTGGGGGGTGCAGGTCCCGGCGACGCACGCCGCCGTCGGGGGGCCGGCGCACTCGCGGAAGCGGTCGGAGGGGTCTGGCTTCGCCGCGTGCTCGAGGCGCAGCCGCTCCGAGACGAACGGCGCGCCGCGGCGGTTGGCGACGAGGGAGCCGCAGCGCGCGGTCGACACCACGACGCAGTCGGTGGCGAGCTTGCACGCGGTCCACTCGGGAGGGAGCGGCGCGCGCGCGCCCGGCCAGCGCGCGATCTCGGCGGCGACGGAGCGGGGCGGCGGCGCCTTGGGCAGCCCCTTCGGCGTCGGCGTCCTCCCGCCTTCGGCTGGGTCGAAGCAGTCGAGCGAGCAGCCCTCGGTGACGCAGCTGACGAACGCGCTCCGGCGCTCGGGGGCGATCGCCGACACCGCCGCCGCGCACTCGTCCTTGCCGACGCGGGATCCACACTTGGCGACGACGGGGGCGCACGCCCGATTCGACGAAGGCTCGACGCACGCGCTCGAGAGCGCGCCGAGGAAACACTCGTGCGCGGCGCCGGCGCGGTGCACCGCGCACGTCCCCCGCGCGTCGAGCATGCACTGCACGGCGGCGCTCGCGGCGGCGGGCGTGAGCGTGGCCCGGAGGCGAGCGCAGTCGAACGACGGCGACATGCCCTGCTCGCACGTCGGCGCCGGGAGGCCGAAGTCGACGCACTCGGGCACCGTCACCTGCGGGCACTGCGCGGGCGCGGGCGAGGCGCTCGCGCCCGCGCTCGGCGCGCTCGAGGCGCTCGCGCCCGCGCTCGGCGCGCTCGAGGCGGAGGCCGCGCTCGGGGCGCTCGAGGCGGAGGCCGCGCTCGGGGCGGCGCTGGCGCTCGTCGAGGCGGTCGCGGTCGACGGCGTGGGCGACGGCGACGAGGCCTCCTTGCGGGAGTCCCCGCAGCCGGCGAGGACGGTCACGAGAGCGAGGAAGCGCGCGCGGTCGATCGTCATGACCCGAGACGATACGTCATCCTGCGTCGCCGGGCGCAGCGCGCCGCTGGACTCCGGGCGTGGGCGCAGGCGAGGCTCGCCATCGACCCCCGCGGAGCGTTACGCTCCGCTCCGAAGAGCCGCGCGCGCCCGACCGAGCACGCGAGGCTCGACGCTCGCTCCCGAACGCGAGCGATCCTGGCCGGCGCTGCGCCTGGTCGGCGCCGCCGTAGTCGACGAGAACTGGGGTAGCCATGGACACTCATCAACGTCTGCGATCCGCCTTCGTCCGAATCGCCGCCCTCGCGCTCGCGGCGGGCGCGACCGTGGCGTGCAGCTCGACCCTCGACCGCGACGGGTTCGGGCAGAGCTACTGCACCAACGGGCGCTACGAGCCGCTGGCCGGCCTCTCGCCCAAGAGCCCGGTGGACTACCTGGAGCTCCGCGTGGTGGGCGAGCCGCCGCGCGTGGACGCGGCCACCGGCACCAAGTGCAAGGCTGCGCCCGACCGGGCCAAGTGCGAGCAAGCGATCGACCAGGCGAGGTCGACGACGGGGATCTCGACCGGCGGGCAGGCAGCCCAGCTCGTCTACTTCGTCTACAGCCGCGGCGCCGAGGTCGGCGTCATCACCGACAGCCCGGGGCTCGTCTCGTTCCTCGCTCCCATCGGCACGCCGACCGAAGCCGCGCTCCTCGCTCGATACCAGGGGCACGGGCTCGTGTGCCCCGACGGGCAGAACGCGCGGTCGGTCGCGAACGGCATGGAGATCATCACCCAGACCGGATCCGGCTGCCCCGACGACGTCAAGGAGAACCGCACGTTCGTCTCGAACGCGGGCCTCGTGGAGGTGCGTGAGTCGACCACCTACAAGAAGGGCGACTCGAACTGCGTCGTCGGGCGCAGGCCGGTCGGCCTCGCGCCCGCGCCCACTGTGGCCCACACCTCGGCCGGGGACTACATGGCCCGCGCCGCCGAGCTCGAGGGGGCGTCGATCCACGCCTTCGTGGCGCTCGCGCGCGAGCTCGAAGCGCTGGGCGCGCCGCCCGAGCTCGCGCGCCGAGCTCTCCTCGCCGCCGCCGACGAGGCCCGGCACGCGCGGGCGACGGAGGCGCTCGCGCGCCGGCTCGGAGGCAGCCCCGCGCGGCGCTCGATCGCCGCCGACGCGGGGCGGACCGCGTTCGCGATCGCCCTCGAGAATGCGGTCGAGGGCTGCGTCCGCGAGACGTTCGGGGCGGTCGTCGCCACGTTCCAGGCGTCCCGCGCTGCCGATCCCGACGTCGCCGACGCCATGGCCGAGATCGCGGCTGACGAGACGCGCCACGCGGCGCTGGCGTGGGACGTCGCCGCGTGGCTCGAGCCCTCGCTGAGCCAGGCCGAACGCGCGGCGATCGCCGAGGCCAAGCGAAGGGCGGTGGCCGAGGTCGCGCTGTCGCTCGCCGACGAGCCGTCGCCCGAGGCGCGGCGGATCTTGGGCCTGCCCGACGCCGGCGAGTCGGTCACGATCCTCGACGCCATGACCCGCGACGTCTGGGCGGCCTGACGCCTTCCGCCAGTTGGGCGCGCGGGTATACGCTCCTCGGATGAACCGTCGCTCTCTGCTCCTCGTCGCCATCGCCTTCGTGGTGCAACTCGCGCTCGCGTCGGTCGGCTGCCAGACCAAGGCCTCGCTCGACGGCGACGTCGACCACCTCCTCGTGGCGCTCACGTCGTCGGACTACGACCACTTCAAGGCCGACGCTCACCCGGCGCTCGCGAAGGAGGTGTCCAAGCAGGAGTTCGAGGCCATGGCTCGCGTCATCAAGAAGCTCGGGCCTCTGAAGTCGAAGAAGATGACGGGGATCCAGGTGAAGGCCGGCTCCCCGTCGGAGGGCAAATACGACCTCGTGTTCGAGAACGGGTCGTGTCAGCTCGAGATCAAGAGCCTGAGCGGCAAGCTGGTGAGCTTCCACTTCACCGGGCCCGACATCCAACGGCTCGTCAAGTCACCCGGACCGTGACGCGCCGTCAGCGCACGAACACGACCGAGAACGGGCGTGAGCCGCGGCCGGGGCAGGTGACGTCGACGACCTGGTCGAGCCCGTCGACGCCGGTGCTCGTCACCTGACAGAACTGCGCGAGCGCGACGCCGCCGGGCGCGCCGAGCCTCGGGAAGCGCACCTGGTACTGCCCCGCGGCCACGGGCCGCGCGGTGACGCGCTGGCCGTTGGACGACCAGTTCGGCGCGTTCGGCCCGTCGGGTCTGCCCTGGGCATCGAACGCGGCGTATCCGCCCTCTCGCTGCATCGGCGCGAGGGTGCTGCCGGCGAGGACCGCGACCGAGAACGGCGTGGTCGCGACGCCGCCACGGTCGATCGGGTTGCAGCTCACCGCGTGGCGGGGCGTCCCCTGCGGGTAGACCCATCGCCACACGCACATGTTCGGCAGCGGGCCCGTCGGCGTCGCGATCATGAACGTGTTGGGAGCGGCGCTCGCGGGCCCGACGAGCACGTTCCCCAGAGAGTCGCGCTCGACGCCCCATGGCGCGACCCAGCTCCGGCTCCGCCAGTGGATCGGCGCGGCGTTCGACGGCGACGACGACTGCGGCGCCATGATCCACGCGTAGGGGACGGTGGGGCCGGGCTGGTTGCCCTGCGCCATGAAGACGGCCGAGAAGCCCATCGACGCCGGGACCGCAGTCGCCACCGTGTTGGGCGCGGGGGTCGGGACGGTGAAGCAGCGCACGATGAGCTCGGTGCCGCCTTCGGCCGCCGGCCCCCACGAGTCGGCGACGCAGGTCCCGAGGGTGCTCCCGAGCGCTCGCACCTGGACGTTGCCGTCGTTCGGCGCGGGCGGGGAGGCGTAGTTGCGCTGGTTGCGCGGCACGACCGACACCGGGAAGAGGACGCGGTAGACGCCGGCCCCTCGATCGGTGACGGTGACCGGCCGCTGCGACGTGCTCCACGACGAGAGCACGCTCGAGCCGCTGTAGGAGACGCACGCGAACGCGTCCCCGAGGACGGCGGGGGCTTCGCCCGCGCCGCCCTCGGCGCGCGCCTCGCGCGGGGCCAGCCCGGTGAGGCAGGCGAGGGCGACGATGGGGAGGAGGTGGAGGGCGGGGCGGCGCGCGGCGTGGGAGTGCTTCATGGCGTGGTGGCTCATCGGTCCCACGTCCGACGGAGGCTCGCCACGCCCGATGCGTGGTGATTTTTCCAAGCGAATCGCGCCGCGAGAAAAAGCACCACGTGAGCTTTGCGGCGGACGGCCGTCCAATCGCGACCATGCCGACGCGCGCGCTCCGCACCCTCGTCCTCGCTGGCATCACCACCGTCGCCGCCGGCGCCGCGGCCGCGCCCACCGCGCCGTCTCCGGTCCCGGTCACGCCTCCACGAGCTGCGACTGCGCTCGGCCCGAAGCCCCTCGACGCCGCGGTCGCGTTCGGCGCGGCGAAGCCGATCGGCGGCGCCCCCGTGAAGGTGCTCTCGGCCGCCTCCCCTCCGCCGTCGCAGCCCGACGAGGTGTTCGCCAAGGCGGGCGTCGACGGAAAGAGGCTCGCGGCCGACTTCGCGGACGCGAAGAAGGGCCTCGCGGGCGCGCGCACGGCGGACGAGCGCGCGCGGCTGATCGCGGGGCTCCAGAAGGCGGGATGGGACGCGTCGGCGTCGAAGCTCCGGAGCGCCATCGGCGGCTCCAAGCTCGCCGCAGGCACCGAGATCGACGCGAAGTCGTGCCGCGACCCCGGCAGCGTGTGCGCGAGCGACGACCTCGCGCGCCAGCTCCTCGGTGCCTCCGGGGAGAGCCGGCTGCGCGCGCTCCCGTCGGGGGCGCTCTCCATCCTCTCCGCGGTCC
Source organism: Myxococcales bacterium (assembly GCA_016794325.1). Taxonomy (GTDB): domain Bacteria; phylum Myxococcota_A; class Polyangia; order Polyangiales; family Polyangiaceae; genus SXNL01. Next base: position 4,879 of record JAEUKG010000183.1, read on the forward strand.
CCGCTTCGTTCCCCGACGTGCCGCGGTCGACGACCACGCGATCGGCGGCGCCGTTCCCCGAGTTCGACGCCTCGCCCGCGCGCGAGAGCATCCCCTCTCGCGGCGCGTGGACGTCCTTGCACGCGCACGCGGAGGCGGCGAGCGCCGAGCGAAAGACGGTCGCCGCCGGCACGTGGGTCGACCTGCCGGCGGGCCACAAGCGGGTGCGCGCCGTCGGGGGCGCATCGACTTGGCTGGAGGTGTTCGCCCTGGTGGGGCTGGCGCACGGCGCCGCCGGCGTCACCTACCGGCTCTCCGTCCGGCGCGATGGTCAGGTCGAGCCGCTCTGCACGGCCGAGTCCACGTGGGGGTACTACGTCCCCGTCGCCGGAGCCGGGTTCGTGCGCGAGGGGTTTCACCCCGCGGTGACGTGCTCGTTCGAGCGCGACGCGTCGGCGCCGCTGCGCGTCGTCGTGGTGGGCACGCTCGAGGCGTGGACCGTGGCCGGAGGCG
>JAEUKG010000209.1 GCA_016794325.1 Myxococcales bacterium
TGACGCTCCTCGGGCTCTTGCCCACCGTCCTCGACCGGCGCGCGTGGGGCGACGTGTACTGCAACACGACCCTCGTGCTCCTCGACGTCCTCGCCGAGGAGCTCCACCTCGGCGGCGGAGAGGACATGCCGCTCGTGGTGCGAGGCGCCGTCCAGCGCGCCGCCGTCTCGTCGCTCGCGGTGCTCCTCTTCGCCAAGACCGACGCCGAGCTCGCCGACGCCGCGAGCAAGGCCTGGGCGCGGCTCTTCGGGGCGCCCCTTCCCGCTGTCTCGATCACCAAGAAGAGCCAGGAGGCGCGCTGGCGCCACTGAAGGCTACGCCGCGAGCGGCCGCGGCGTCGTCACGAGGAAGGGGTAGGCGGCGCGGTACACCGCCATCGGCACGCGCACGTGGGTGAGGCCAGGGACGCCGAGCTCGATGTACGGCGCGAGCGCCCAGGTCAGCGGCGCGCCGACGCGGAGGGCGCTCCAAGGCACGAGGGCGGCGCCTTCGCCGCGGAGCGCTCGCCACGGGGACGCGAGGGCGACGTGGAGGCCGTCGGGGGCCACGGTGACGTCGATCATCCGCCGGTACCAGATGGCGCCGACCCCCACGCTCTGCCGCGCGAACCGGACGACGTGGGCGCCGAAGGGCGCGTGCCGCTCCGGGAAGCGCGCGGCGAGCGCCGAGAGGCTCGTGCCCCGACCGACGACGCGGAACACGAGCGCGACGATGCCGATGACCAAGGCGAACCCGCCGACGAGCGATCCGCCGATGATCGCGAGGATCCACACGACGTCCATGCCCGAGGCCCTTTGCAAGACGAGCGCCAGGGGGCCACGCCGCGGACCGCCTCGTTCGACGCCGCCCCGACGACGGGCCGGGCGCGGGCGCGCGCAAAGGCTGCTCCACCGCGCAGGGTGCGCAGCCCCTCGCGCGGAGCGGTGACCGTCGGGCGCTCGGGCCGCAGGCGATCGCTTTCGAGTTGGCCACGCGGCTCGGACGGGGCTATTCGTCGGCCGTGGACCTCGGGATCGACTTTGGGACGACGCGGACGGTCGTGGCCTACGCCGACCGCGGCAACTACCCGGTGGTCAGCTTCGACGACGAAGCGGGCGACTCCTTCGACTGGTTTCCCTCGGTGGTGGCCGCCCGCGGCGAGGAGCTCGCGTTCGGGTGGAGCGCGATCGCGGTGGAGGGCGATCCCGCGTGGACGCAGGCGCGGTCGTTCAAGCGCCTGCTCGCGGGGGCGCGCGCCGACGGCGAGGTCGACCTCGGCGGCGAGCGCTTCGGGGTCGCCGCCCTCGTCGCGCGCTTCCTCGAGGCGCTGCACCACGCGCTCCGCACCCGATCGACCCTCGCGACGGAGCTCGCGCGGCCCTGCGCGCCGCGCGCCGTCGTCGCGACGCCCGCCAACGCGTTCTGCACCCAGCGCTTCGTGACCCTCGACGCCTTCCGCCGCGCCGGCTTCGACGTCGCGGCGATGCTCGCGGAGCCCTCGGCCGCGGGCTTCGAGTACGCCCACCGCCACGCGCGCACCATCACCTCGAACCGCGAGCACGTCATCGTCTACGACCTCGGCGGGGGGACCTTCGACGCCTCGCTGGTGAAGATGAGCGGCGCCCACCACGACGCCCTCACCACGAGCGGCATCGCGAGGCTCGGCGGAGACGACTTCGACCGCGCGCTGGCGGAGCTCGCCGGCGAGCGCGCGGGCCTCCGCGTCGACGCCCTCGGCGATCACGCCCGCGGGCGCCTGCTCCAGCACTGCCGCGAGCTCAAGGAGCGGCTCAACCCCAGCTCCCGCAAGATCACCGTCGACCTCGAGGCCGCCCTCGGGAGCGCGGCGCCCGTGGCGGAGATCGCGATCGCGGTCGACGACTACTACGCGGCCGTCGCGCCGCTCGTCGAGCGGACCATCGACGCGATGGCGCCGGTCATCGATCGGCTCGCCGGCGAGGTGCCGCGCGGGCCCGAAGACGATCCCCTCGGCGAGGTCGCCGGCGTGTACGTGGTCGGCGGCGCGAGCGCGCTGCCGCTCGTCGGCCGCATGCTGCGGGCGCGCTTCGGGCGCCGCGTGCACCGCTCCCCCTATCCCCACGCGGCTATCGCGATCGGCCTCGCGATCGCGGCCGAGGGCGCGGCGCACGGCGGGAGCGGCTACGCCCTCTCCGACCGATTCTCCAGGAACTTCGGGGTCTTCCGCGAGTCCGAGGGCGGCGCCGCCGCCACCTACGACCCCATCTTCACCCGCGAGACCCCGCTGCCCGCGCCCGGCGCCAAGGTGAGCGTCGCGCGGCGGTACCGCGCCGCCCACGACGTCGGCCACTACCGGTTCTTCGAGTGCTCCTCGTTCGACGACGGCGGCGCGCCTCGCGGGGACATCGCCCCCACGACGGACGTGCTCTTCGCCTTCGACCCCGCGCTCCGCGCCGGCGGGGTCGACCTCGCGACGTGGCCGGTGCGGCGCCTCGCCCAGCGCGGCCCGCTCGTCGAGGAGCGCTACGAGGTCGACGCCCACGGCATCGTGGAGCTGACGATCACCGATCTCGAGTCCGGCTTCGCCAAGACCCAGACCCTCGGCGCGCGCGTCGCCTGAGCGCGCGCCGTCACGGGCGCGGCGGCGGCGACGGGGCGCGGCCCGCGCGCTGCCTCCGGAACTTCGCCTTCTGATCCTCGTCGAGCACGCCCTCGATCTCGACCGCGACCCGATCTTGCACGACGCGCAGCCGCGGGAGCGCGTCGGCGAGGGCCTCGTCGACCTCCGGCGCGTGCTTCGCGACGATCCCCTCGACGGCGCGCTCCTGCTCCGGGCGGAGCGACAGCTCGTGCATCCCGGGCGGCAGCCCCGGCCGCGGGTGGGGGCGGAGCAGCGGCGCCACCCCGAGCCCGGCGACGGCCCCGAGCGCGAACGTGACCGCGAGGACGAGCGCCGGCGTGAGCCGGCTCGCGCGACGCACCGGCGGCGACGCGGGCGGAGGCGCGGAGCTCATCGCCCGACGCCCTCCGACGCGAGGAGGAGAGCGCGCGCGGTGTCGGCGTCGGTCGCCGCGCCGAGGATCGCCAACCCTCGGGGGGCGGGCGCTTCGGGAGGGCGACGCGACGCCGCCACCCAGCAGAGCACCACCGCGGCGGCGGCGGCAGGCACGAACCAGCGCCCGGTCGCGCCGAGGCGCGCGCCGAAGCCGACGCGGGCGTCGGCCCGACGCGCGGCCTCGCGACCGAGCGCCGGCAGGCCGACGACGAAGCGCTCGCTCGGCGCGAGCGGCGCCAAATCGAGGGGATCCTGGTCGTGTCCGTCCGTCATCGTCGTTTCTCCTCGAGCGCGATCAGTGTATCGCGCAGCTTCTTCCGGGCGCGGGACAACGTCTGGCGAGACGCCTCTTCGGTGACGCCGAGCGCCCGCGCGAGCTCCGCGTGCTCGTACCCTTCGAGGTCGTGCAGCAGCACCACCTCGCGCATCGCCGCCGGCAAGGCGTCGAGCGCCGCGAGGAGCGCGCGGCGATCGGCGCGCCCGGGATCGGCGTCGGGGGCCTCGATCTCCGGCGGAGTCCCCGCGAAGACGTCGCGGAGCCGCCGGCGGACGAGCGCCCGCCGCGCGCGGTTCCTCGCGATGACGAACAACCACGCGTCGAACCGCTCGGGATCGCGGCACGATCCGAGGTTCTCGAGCGCCGCGAGGAGCACGTCCTGCGCGACGTCCTCGGCGTCGCCCGGGCGACGGAGGTGGGCGAGCGCGATCGCGTAGACCCCGCGGCCGCACGCGCGGGCGAGCTCGGAGCACGCGCCTGACTCCCCGCGCGGCGCGCGGCGCCCGAGCTCGGCGCGATCGGCCGCGGGCGAGCGCTCACCCGTCACGCGTGCACCTGGATCCTGTCGGGTCCACCTCGGTCGCAGCTCCTCGAGGGCCAGGAGTCTCGCACGGAACGCGGCCGCGCTCGCGTCGCCGCTGCGATCCCGCGCGCTCGATCGTGCGGAGGCCCACATTCCGCGGAGGACCCGCGAGCCCCCCGCCGCGTGACAGGAAAACTTCACCGCCCGCGGAGCGGCGAGAAACGACCGCCCGAGTCGCTTTTGTCGTCACGCGCGGCGACGCTCGCGGGTCGTGTCGGCAGGAGGCACTCATGAAGGTCGATCGCCGTCGTTTCCTCACCCAGGCCGCGGGGCTCTGCGCCCTGCCGATCCTCGGCCGCTTCCTGCCGGGTTGCGCGGGGAGCGAGCCCCAGCCCGCGGGGGCGCCGGCCCCGGCGACCACCGGCGGGGTCGCGGCGCAGGACCCCGTGGTCGCCGCGCAGCGCCTCTCGTCGACGCTCACCCAGGGCGCAGACGGCGCCTGGATCCGGTCGTTCTCGGGCGTCGCCGCGCCGCAGAACCTCGAGGTCGTCGTCGACGGCCAGAAGCGCCGGATCTTCGATCTCTTCCCGAGCCCGAGCTGCCCGTTCGGGATCGACCCCCAGGCCCAGCTCGGCGAGGGAGGCTACCGGTTGTCGATCGTCGACCGCGCCGCGAACGGGCAGGTGCCGTCGGCCGCGGACGCGCTCCGCCCGCTCAACATGATCCCCTTCGGCGTCGCGATCGACGGCGTGATGCTCGACCCCTCCGGCCCGTGGTTCGACGGCGGCAAGCCCGACCCCAACAACCCGTTCGACCGGACCTGCTCGGGGTGGGAATACGATCCGATCTTCGCGACCGTGGCCGCGCTCGTCGGTGTCCCCGCCGAGGTGCGCGGGCACGTGCAGCCCGGCGAGGGCGGGCGCCGCGGCAGCCGCGGCCTCTTCCACTACCACGGCGCGCCGCGCGCGATGCTCGCGAACCTCCGCCGGTCGCTGACCGCCGCGGAGCGCGATCAGCCGCTGATCGTCGGCTATTCGGCCGACGGCTTCGCGATCCTCGACGCGGTGGTCCCGGCCGCGGCGACGCGCGCGGGCAAGCGGCTCCACCTGTTCTCCGGCTACGTGCTCCGCGCCGGCGCCCGCGCAGTGCTCCCGCACACGAACCCCGCGCTCGTCCCCGCGGGGGACTACGACGGCACCTTCGTCCAGGACTGGATCTACGACCCCGCGGCGAAGCGCGCCGCGATCGAGGGCGCGCTCGAGAGGCAAGGCGAGATCTTCGGCCTGACCGCCGCCGACCGCGGCGCCGGTCGGGCGGACTACGTCGTCCTCGACGAGCGCAACGGGCTCACCAGCGACGGGCTGGTGATCCCCGGCGCCACCCGCACCGCCTATCTCTACGTGCTCACCCCGGACTGGCCCGAGATCCCGCGATGGTTCGCGCTCGATCCCTCGGAGTCGTTCCGCGGCGTCATCCCCTTCGACTCGAACGGCGCCGGGCCGCCGGGCCGCAAGCAGCTCTACGACGCCTGCTCCGCGAGCCTCGCCGACGTGCACCGGTGGGGCGGGCGCGCTCCCTATTGATTCCCTGCGCGCGGGCTGGCCGTCAGGGGGTCTCGACGCAGTAGATCGCGGCGGTCTGGTTGCACTCCCACACGAAGGCTCCGAAGGGCTGGCTCGGCGCAACGTACGTGGGTCCGGTGTAGCCCGCTTGGCCGAAGTCCGTCGCCGCCGTGGAGGACCAGTCGTTGCACGTGTCGCCCGTCATCCACGTGTTGCCGTTCGCGAGCCCCGTGAACGCATATACGGTGTTGGAGTTACCGATCGACGCGCTGACGCCGCCCGCGAAGATGCCCTTCTCGTTCGTCGTGCCGACCACGAGCCCGTCGGTGCGCCGGTATTCGGTCGCGGCCCCGAGGGGCCAGTCCACGTGCTCGGCAGCTCCCGTCGAGCAGCCACCCGATTGGCAGGCGCGTCGCGTCGAGCCCACGAGGCGCGCCTGCGCCTTGGTGACCCCGAGCCCTGGCGGCAAATTCGCTCCGCACAAGGAGTCGCCAGCGGCGATGGAGCTCAGCGCGGCGCGGGTGGGGAGCGGAAGGACCCAGATGTAGCGATATGTGCGCAGCGGGGTCGCGTCGTTCGACACGAAGGCGTCTGCGGGAGCGTCCTCCGTTGACGAGTCCTTGGCGGCGCCGGCGTCGTCCACGACCGCGGGCCCGTCCGCCGGGCCCGCTTCGCCCACGGCGCCCGTCCCCCCGTCGGGCGGCGCTCCGGTCTCTCCGTCGAAGCGGCCGCAAGCACCCGCGAGCGCGATGGAGACCAGGGGCGCGACCCACGGCAGGAGGGACCTCATCCGACCATCCTACATTCAGCCGCGCTCGATCGCCCAATCGTCGTGAGCGCGCGGGGTGCGACTCCGACCTACTCCGCCCTTCGCAGCGTGTTCTGGTCCACGTGGTCGAACAGGTCGGGGCGGCCCTTCATCTTCATGAACGTGTGCGACTCGTAGCGGAGCGTGTCGTCGTCGACGATCTCGACGTCGAGGGTGTAGCGCACCGTCTTGAACTCCGCGGTCAAGAACGGGCTCGAGCAGATGCCGAACACCTCGTCCCCCGCCTTCGCCTCCAGCGAGAACTTGCGGGCGGCTGCGGCGGCGGTGCCTCCGGCGAGCACCGTCATCCCCCGAGGCGGCATGAAGCAGCGGAGGACGAGCCCGGTGGCGGGCTCGTACATCCAGTACCCGACCTCCTCGTGGAAGGGATCGGGAGCCCCGATGCGCCACGCCCGGGTGGAGTAGCGGAGGCCGTAGAGCGTCTGCTCGTGGTTGTCGACGCGCCCCGTCGGCTCGAACACCATGCGCTCGCGGTAGAGGCTCGTCGTCGGCTGCCGGTCATCGGCCGGCTTGTCGGACGGCGCGACGTCGCTCCCCTTCTCGCCCTCCCACACCCCTTGCAACGGCCCCAGCGGTCCCAGCTCCGGCGCGAACGTCTTCATGGGCGCGGAGCGTACATCAAGTCGGCCGAGGCGATCGCCGGTCCTCGTGGCGGCTCGCGTCTTCGACTACGCTCGGCCTCCATGCGCTTCCTCCACCCCGAGCACGACGAGCAGCTCGAGCTCTCGACCGACGACGTCTTCCTCAACCCGAGCTTCTACGAGGGCGCCTCGCGGCTGGAGACGGACCTCACGCCGCCCGATTTTCCTGGGGGATCGCACCCCGTCGTGGCCGCGAACATGAACGCGGTGACGGGCAAGCGCATGGCGGAGACCATGGCGCGCTTCGGCGGCCTCGGCATCCTCCCCCAAGACATGCACATCGACACCGTGGCCCGCATCGTGGCTCACATCCACGCCGCCGACCCGCGGTACGACACCGCGCTCTCGGTCTCGCCCGGCGCCACGCTGCGCGACGTGCAGGGCATCATCCGCAAGCGCTCCCACGACCTCGTCGTCGTCGTCGACGACGAGCGCCGGCCGCTCGGCATCATCACCCACGCCGACCTACGCGACCGCGATCAGTTCACCCCTGCCTCCGCGATCATGTCGAAGCGCCTCGTGACGGTGTCCGCCGGAATCACGAACCGCGACGCGTTCTTGCTCATGGAAGACGCGCGCGTGAAGTCGGCGCCGGTGCTGGACGCGGAGGGCCGCCTCGTGGGGGTCCTCGGGCGCGACGACGCCGTCCGCCTCGAGCTCCTTCGGCCCGCGCTCGGCGCCAAGGGCGAGCTCATGGTGGGGGCCGCGATCGGCATCTCGGGCCAGTCGGCCGAGCTCGCGGGCAAGCTCGTCGAGATCGGCGTCGGCGCGATCGTCGTCGACACCGCCCACGGGCACCAGCGGCGCATGCTCGAGACCCTGCGCGCGGTCGCCGCCGTGGTCCGCGGGCGCGTGCCGATCGTGGCCGGCAACGTCTGCACCGCCGAGGGCACGCGGGCGCTGCTCGACGCGGGCGCCGACGTGATCAAGGTCAACGTGGGTCCAGGTGCGATGTGCACCACGCGCATGCAGACCGGCGCCGGCCGCCCCACGTTCACCGCGGTGCAGGTGTCGGCGGCCGAAGCGCGCGCCCGCGGGAAACACGTGTGGGCCGACGGTGGAGTGCGCAACCCGCGCGACGTGGCGCTCTACCTCGCCGCCGGCGCCGCGCGCGTCATGGTGGGCACCGCGCTCGCGGGCACCTACGAGAGCCCCGGCGACGTGAAGGAGGACAAAGACGGCGCGCTCTACAAGGAGAACTACGGGATGGCGAGCGCGCGCGCGGTGGGCGATCGCACCGCCGATCAAGACGCCTTCGAGCGCGCGAAGAAGGGCTTCTTCCGCGAGGGGATCTCGACGTCGCGGGTGTACATCCGCGAGGGCCACGAGAGCGTGGGCGCGCTCCTCGTCGACATCATCACCGGGGTGCAGTCGGCCTTCACCTACGCGGGCGCGCGGACGATCGACGACTTCCACGCGCGCGCGGTCATCGGCGTCCAGAGCCCAGCCGGGTACCTCGAGGGCACACCGCACGGGGCGCTGCGACGCTGAGGCCCCGAGCATGCCCGACGCGAGCCACATCGTGGCGCTGCTCGGCCCGACCAACACGGGCAAGACCCACCGGGCCATCGAGCGGATGCTCGAGCACGGCACGGGCATGATCGGGCTTCCGCTGCGCCTGCTCGCGCGGGAGGTGTACGACAAGATCAGCGCGCGGATCGGCGAGGCCGAGGTCGCGCTCGTCACCGGGGAGGAGCAGCGGATCCCCGCTCGGCCGTCGTATTGGGTGTGCACGGTGGAGGCGATGCCGACGGATCGCGAGGTCGATCTCGTCGCGATCGACGAGGTCCAGCTAGCCGCCCACGAGCAGCGCGGCCACGTCTTCACCTCCCGCGTCCTCCACGCGCGGGGGCGCAAGGAGACGTGGCTCCTCGGCGCGGACACGATGCGTCCAGTCCTCTCGGAGCTCGTGCCCACCGCGCGCCAGGTGGAGCACCCGCGGCTCTCGCGGCTCTCGTTCGCGGGGACGACGCCGCTCGCGCGGGTGCCGCCGCGGAGCGCGGTCGTCGCGTTCTCGATGAACCACGTGTACGAGATCGCCGAGCGCATCCGGGCGCGCAAGGGCGGGGCCGCCGTCGTCCTCGGCGCGCTGTCGCCGCGCACCCGCAACGCGCAGGTCGCGATGTTCCAAGCGGGCGAGGTCGACTGGCTCGTCGCCACCGACTCCATCGGCATGGGCCTGAACCTGGACGTCGAGCACGTGGCGTTCGCGGCGCTCAAGAAGTTCGACGGGCACGACGTGCGCGAGGTCGACGAGGCCGAGCTCGCCCAGATCGCCGGCCGCGCGGGGCGGTGGATCCAGGACGGCACGTTCGGCGCCATCAGCCCGCTCGAGCTCCCCGCGAGCGCGGCGGCGGCGATCGAGCAGCACCGCTTCCCGCCGGTGCGCCGCGTGCGGTGGCGCAACGACGACCTCGCGTTCGGGTCGGTGAGCGATCTCCTGGCCTCGCTCTCGGAGCGCCCACGGCGGAAGATCCTCGCCCCCGCGTTCGACGCCGAAGACAAGAGGGCGCTCCAGATCCTGTCGCAGCGGTCGGACGTGCTCACCGTCGCGCGCGGAGAGGACATGGTGCGCCTGCTGTGGGACGTCTGCACCATCCCCGACTTTCGCAAGCTCCTCTTCGAGGCCCACGCCGCGTTCCTCGCCGAGCTCTACCTCGAGCTCGCGCGGCGGGGGAGGCTCGACGACGACTGGGTCGACGCGCACGTCCGCCCGCTCGACGACGATCGCGGCGACGTCGAGACCCTCGTCGCCCGCATCGCCGCCACCCGCACCTGGACCTACGTCGCCAACCGGAGCGCGTGGCTCGAGTCGCCGCGCGCGTGGCAGGAGCGCACCGCGAGCCTCGAGGATCGCCTGAGCGACGCGCTGCACGAGCGGCTCGTCGCCCGCTTCGTCGACGTGAAGAAGGCGAAGAGCTCCCGGAGCCGGCCGCGGGTGAACGCGCCGCGCTCCGAGCCCGCGCTCGACGAGGGCGTCGCCCCCGGCCACCCGTTCGCGAAGCTCGCCGCCATGCGCGCCCGCGTCGGAGGCGCCCCCGAGCCGCCGCGCTCGTCCCACGCGCCGCTGTGGGCCGAGGAGCTCGTCGACGCCGATCACGGCGCTTTCACCCTCGATCCCTCGGGCGCGATCCACACCGCGGGGCGGCTCGTGGGCGCGCTCGCGCGGGGCAGCGCCGTCGACCTCCCGGACGTCCGCCTCGCCGACGTCGGCGAGCTCGGCGCCGGGTCCCGCGCGCGCGTCTCGCGGCGCCTCCTCGCGTTCGCGCGCGACGTCGTGAACGATCTCGTGGGCCCGGCGCGCGACCTCGCCCGCGGCGGATCGCCGTCGCTGCGGGGGTTCGTGCACCACCTCGAGCGCGGCCTCGGCACCGCGCGCGCCCGCGATCTCGCGGGCCTCGCGCTCGCCGCCGACGAGCGCCACGCGCTCGAGGTCGCGGGGGTGACGTTCGGCGGCGCCGTGGTCTGGGTGACGCGCGGCCTCGCCCCCGACGCCATCGACGCCCGCGTCGCCCTCACGTCCACGTTCTTCGGGCTGCGCGTGGATCCTCCGCGGCGAGGCGCGGTCTCGCTCGTGCGCGCGCGCGGAGTGCCGCCCGAGGCCTACGCCGCGATCGGCTTCCCGGTGTTCGGCGCGCGCGCGATCCGCGCCGACGTGGCCGAGCGCGTCGCCGCCTCCGACGGCGAAGAGGCGGCGACGCTCGCGAGCTGGGTCGGATGCACCACGCGTGAGCTCGCGCGCGTCCTCGCCGATCTCCGGCGCGCGAAGCCCGCGCCCTGACAGCGCCGGCCCGCTCGCGTCAGTGGCGCACGATCACGCTGTCGATCCGCGTCTCGACCTGCGCGCCAGGGTCCGAGGACCGTGGGCCGAGCTCGATGAAGAGGCTGTCCGCCTGCCCGATCCCGAACACGGTCCTCTTGAACGAGTTGGCCGCGTTTCGAACGGACACCTCGATCGACTGCTGCGTTCGGTCGAGAGCGAAGGTGAGCCGAAACGTCTCGCCGAGCTGCGGCGGTGTGGGCGGCGTCACGTAGGTCGTGCCCGTGTTGAGGTCGGCGTACCGGAGGTCGAGGTCGTTCCCCGCCGGACGCCCGATGAAGAGCGTCAGCTCCGACGCCGCCTTGAGGCGAAGGACGGCGGCGACGGCGGAGTCGAGCTTCACGACGCGGAGATCGAACGACACCTCGATTCGGCTGCCGCGCAACGGAAGCGTCGTCCGGAGCGTCGCCGGCGTGTCGACCGAGGCGTCGAGCGTCACCCGGCCGCCGAAGGCGAAGGGCGCCGACGTCAACGCCTCCGACCGTGACACGACGCCGCCGCTCGACACGTTCGGCGTCCAGCCCGTGAACGGCGCGCTCGCGTCGGCGACGTCGTCGAAGTCGTCGCAGAAGAGGTCGGGATCGGACGCAGCGTCGAGCGTGTCGCAGAAGCGTCGAGCGCCGTCGACCGCCGCGTCGCCCGCAGCCCCGTCGCCCGCGGACCCGTCGCCCGCGGACCCGTCGGCGCTGGACGCGTCCCTGCCGGGCTCCTCGGCTGGGTGGAGTCGAAGGCGTCACACGCGGCGCCCAACAGCACGGTCGCTCCGCCGACCGCGAACGCCCCCGCAGTGCCCCGCCATCGCATCGCCCCAACCGTAGCACATGTGCGCGCGGCGCCAGCGGGCGGTTCGCGAATCAGAGCTCCCCGCGCGCGTAGTCTTTGTAGCGCCACGTGCGACCGGTCAGGTGATCGACCACCACGCCGTCCTGACACCGGATGGTGCGGCGCTTGTCGCCTCGCATGCCCGTCCCGACCTGCGCGCGCCGCGCCCGCCCGCGCTCGTCGCGGGCCGAAGCGTCGCGCTCGGCGGCGAGGCGCGCCCGGAGCCGCGCGATCGCGATCGCCTCGTTCTGGTGGACCGACCGCTCGCTCTCGCAGTGGATGACGATGCCCGTCGGCACGTGCACGAGGTCGACCGCCGACTCGGTCTTGTTGCGGTGCTGCCCGCCCGCGCCCGAGCCCCGCGAGCGCCGCCACTGCAGATCGCGCGGATCGACGAAGAGCGACGCGGCCGCGACCTCCGGCAGGACGGCCACGGTGAGCGTGCTCGTGTGCACCCTGCCCCGGCGGTCGTTCGGCGGCACCCGCTGCCATCGGTGGCCGCCCGCCTCGTGGGCGAACGCAGCCTCCGCCCCCGCCCCCGTCACGCGCAGGACGACCGAGCCGTCGGTGCGGTCGAGGAGCTCGACCTCAAAGACGCCTCCGCAGCGCGTACTTCGCGTAGATGGCGGCCTGCTCTCCGACGAGCGCTTTGGCGTCGTCGCCGCCCTCGGCGGCGCGGATCTCGACGATGACTCCCATGATGAGCCTCACTCTCTCCGTTCTTCTCGTTGCGCGGTTCGATCGGTGACGTGCGCGAGCCCGCCTCACGCGGGCGCGGGTCACGGGAATCGACGGACGAGGTGGACGAGCGAGGCCATGGTCGTCCCTCTTCATGGTCACGACGCGCGCCCCGCGCAAGGTCCCGGAGGGCCTCTCCGTCGCATTTTCTTCGACGCGCGCGGTGCGCCGCGGCGGGGCGAACGAGGTCACTCCGGTGGTAGCCTGCTCGGCCATGACCATCACGCTCCACCACCACCCGTTCTCGCGCGCCGCCAACGTCGTCTGGATGCTCGAGGAGATCGGAGTCCCCTACGAGCTCAACTTCGTCGACATCATGGCCGGCGCGCACAAGGCGCCCGAGATGCTCGCGCTCAACCCGATGGGCAAGCTCCCCATCCTCGTCGACGGCGACGCGGTCGTGACCGAGAGCGCGGCCATCGGGCTCTACCTCGCCGACCGCTACTCTCTCGGCAACCTCGCCCCTGCGCACGACGACCCGCTGCGAGGCACCTACCTCCGCTGGTCGTTCTTCGCGCCGTCGGTCATCGAGCCCGGCTCGATGGCCAAGGGCGCGGGGTGGGCGTTCAAGCCCGGGCAGGCCGGCTGGGGGACGTACGAGAGCATGCTCGCCGCGATCGACTCGGCCGTCGCCGGCAAGCAGTTCTTGCTCGGCGACCGCTTCTCGATGGCGGACGTGATCTTCGGCGGCACGCTCCGGTACATGCTGCAGTTCAAGATGCTCGAGCCGAGCAAGCCGGTCGGCGACTACGCGGCGCGCCTCGGCGAGCGGCCTGCGCTCCAGCGCGCGACGGCGCGCAACGAGGCCATCCGCAAGGAGAAGGGCCTCGGCGGCTGACGCGGAGGTTCGGCCGCGGCCCGCGCGCGCTCTGACGCTCGGGCCGCGCCGGCGTATGATGGCGCGATGACATCGGCGGTCGGCTCCCCCGTCGCGCTCGTCCTCGCGGGCGGCGCGGCGCGCGGGGCGTACGAGGTGGGCGTCGTCCAGTACGTCATCGAGGAGGTGGGGCGGAGCCTGGGCCGCGACGTGCCGCTCGACATCCTCTGCGGCACCTCCGTCGGCGCGTTGAACGCGTGCGCCCTCGCCGCGTTCGCCGACGAGCCGCGCGGGCGCGCCGCGCGCATGGTGAAGGTGTGGGAGGATCTCCGCGTCGAGGACCTCGTCCAGCCCGACCTCAAGGGCATCCTCTCGATGGGGACTCGCTGGCTGCGCGACAAGCGCGACCCCGACTCGATCCCGGCGCGCGAGGGCGGGCTCGTCGACCCGGCCGGCCTCGAGCGCCTCATCGAGTCCGCGATCCCCTTCGACGCGATCGACGGCAACATGCAGCGCGGCCACCTCCGCGCCCTCACCGTCTCGACGACGCACATCGCCACCGGGCGCACCATCGTGTTCGTGCACCGGCGCGAGCGCGACCTGCCGCCGTGGAGCCTCGATCCCACGATCACGCCGCGCGCGGTCCGCATCGGGCCCGCCCACGCGTTCGCGTCCGCCGCCATCCCGATCCTGTTTCGCGCGGTGCGGATCGACGGCGAATACCACTGCGACGGAGGGCTGCGGCAGAACGTCCCGCTGTCGCCCGCGCGCCGGCTCGGCGCGCGCGGCGTCATCGTCGTCAACCCGCGCCACGTCGACCGTCAGGTCGACGAGTCCGCCAGCAACAAGTCCCTCGACGCGTTCCCGGGCCCGCTGTTCTTGCTCGGCAAGACGCTGAACGCCCTCCTCCTCGACCGCATCGACACCGACCTCGCGCGCCTGAACAGCATCAACGACATCCTCGAGGCGGGGCGGCGCCGCTACGGCGAGGGCTTCGTCGACGAGATCAACGAGGCCCTCGGGCACCCGAAGGGCCGCGGCATGCGCCCCATGCGCTCGATCCTCATCCGCGCGTCCGAGGACATCGGCAAGCTCGCCGCGGCCTACGTGCGCTCGCCGACGTTCGCCAAGCGCGTCACGGGAGGAGCGGGGCGGCTCCTCCGCCGCCTCGCCGAGCAGGGCGCGCCCGACGAGTCGGATCTGCTCTCGTACCTCCTCTTCGACGGGGAGTTCGCGCGGCGCCTCATCGAGCTCGGCGTCGCCGACGCGCGCGCCCGCCACGACGAGCTCTGCGAGTTCTTCGAGGCGATGGCGCGCGGCGCCCCTCGCTGATCCGAGCCGAGCGCCACCTCCTGCGGAGCGCGGACGCCACCCCCCCACGGCCCCTGCGCCCCCCACCGATCCCCCGCCCGCCGAATTGGGCAGCACGCTGCCTAATTCCTAGGGAGGCATATCCATCGGGAAGAATTGCAGATTCGGCGGTCGGGCGGCCGCGCTCGAGCACGACCGAACGGTCAGTCTTTGGGCATGGGGAGCGACGACGTGGCCGCGCGGAACTTCGCCACTCCGCCCCAGGCGTTCATGAGCTTCGCGCCCTCGGCGTCGATCTGGCTCTGCTGGAGCGGCCAGGTGATGAGCTGGTACGTCTTCGGGAAGACGAGGTACGTCACGCGATCCTTCGCGGGGCTGCGCTCGCCGGCCTTGCCGCCGCCCTTCGGGTTCGACTGGAGCGTGAGCGCCTTCGCGAGGGCGATCGACCCCTCGCCGAGCGGGCCCGCCTTGCCGCCGACGTCGGCGAAGATCGCGTACGCGACCTGGTTGGTGTCCCAGTTGGCCACCGCCACGACGTCGCCCTGGTGCACGCCGAGGTGCTTCGTGCCGTCCGGGAGCGCGACGTAGTTGATCGTCTCCGAGTCCACGTAGTTGCTCGGCTCGCAGGGGTCCCAGGCCACGCCCGGCGCCATCGCGCCTGCGCGGTGCCGGTTCCACGCCGTCGGCGACACGTAGTGCCCGCCGTTCGCGTCGTCGGCGATGATGCACAGCTTGCCGTTCGAGCGCTTCGCCATGCCGTACATGTCGCCGGGGCGGCCGCCGTTCGCGAGGTTGTCGAGGCCGGAGTTCGCGTGAGCCGTCATGCTGCAGGTGACCTGCTTGGTGTCGCCCTCCACGCAGCGATCGCCGTCCATCGTGCACTGCACCACCGTGCCCGCCTGACCCCAGCGGGGCGCTGACCGGAAGCCCCGCGACGCCGCGCACTTCGCCGCCTCTCGCTTCGTGCACTTGGCGCCGTCGCAGACTTTGTTGCACTGCACCACGTCGTGGTCCCAGTCGCTCTCGCCGTCGGTGCACGTCATGCCGACGTGGTACGTGTGCGGCGATCCGTCGGCGTCCACTTGCATGAGCCCGCGGAAGAAGATGCGGTCGTCGCCCGCGTAGCCGAAGACATGGTGCACGTCGCTCGCGCTCTTGTTGTCGGGGAAGGTGCGCGTCTCGACCGCGGGCAGCGAGCCCCCACCCGGCGGCGGCGGCGGCGGCGCCGGCAGCGACGACGGCGTGGCCGCCGCCGCGATCACCTTGAAGAGGCCCGGGTCGTCGCACCGCATGAAGCCTTGTTTGCCGTGAGCCTCCACCTGGCAGAAGCTCCCCGACGCGCCATAGGCGCCGGTGGACGAGAGGATCTTCACCCGAGTGGGCGGTTGGAGATAGTTGTGAGGGTGCGGGAGCACGTGCGGCGCGTCGAGCCCCGGCTTCGTCCGGAAGCCGAGCGGCTTCGCGAGCTCGGCCTCGAACGGGAACGCGGGGGAGCCCCCCTGCGC
>JAEUKG010000231.1 GCA_016794325.1 Myxococcales bacterium
CGACGCTCCCAGCAACGCAGCCGGCGCCGACGCAGCTCGACAGCGCGTCGACGCGGCGCGAGATGATCACCCCCGACCCGCCCGTCCCCCGACGCGACGGCGGCCGCGCGGCGTGGATCCTGGGCGCGGGCGCGGTCGCCGCCGTCGGCATCGTCGGCGCGGCGGGCGTCGGCGCGACCTACGCGCTCCGCCTGGGCCCGTTCGGCGCGCCCGGCGCCGTCGCGGCGACGTCGAGCTCGGTCGCGACGACGGCGGTCGCGGCGACGTCGAGCGGCGCCGCACCCGCCCACGCGTCGAGCCCGCCGTCGAGCCCGTCGAGTGCGCCCGGCGCCGTCGCGGCGACGTCGAGCTCGGCCGCGACGACGCGGAGCACGACCAGCGCCCCGTCGGCCGCTCCGCCCGCCGCGCCCCGCGACGCCGGCTCCGCGGCGCAGGCGCGCTTCGACCCCGGCTCGCGCTGCCGCTGCCAGACCGGCTCCGGCGCCCGCCTCTGCGGCGCGACGGTCCCGAAGCACTGCACGTGCATGGCGCCCGCGGGCGGCTTCGTCCAGACGACGCGGCCCTACGCAGGTGAGCCCGAGGGCGCCATCTGCGCAGGGACGTCGCAGGCGACGGGCGCACCTGCCACCGGCGCCTGGTCGAGCTGCCATGTATGTGACGATAGGAATAGCTCCTACGTCGGCTACAGCGGCGCCGTCGGCGCCCCCTGCGCCGGCAAGGACGCGCGCACCGGCGCGGCCGCGACGGGCGCCATCGTCTGCCTCTGACCGCCCCCGCCTCGCTCGAAGGCGCCGTCGCCGCGAGGGAGACAGACACGGCACGTCGCCGCCGCGGAGATCCTCACGTTCGCGAGCGCGCGCGGAGGGCACGCGCGGTGCAACGGGGCGAGGCCATGAAGCTCAGAGATCTCTGCGGGGTCGCCGGGGTAGCCGGACTGGTCGCTCTCATCGCGTCGGGTGCGCCGGAGCGCCCCCGAGCCGAGGACGAGGTCGCGCCTCCCCGCGGGCGCGCGCACGACGCACCCCACCGCGACGACGACGGCTGGCGACCCGCGGCGCCGAGCGACGCGCTCGTCCCGACCTGGGGAACGGGTGACAGCACCCGAGGCCGCTTCGATCCGTGATGCTCCTTCTCGCGCGAGAGTGATGGTCACCCTCGGCGCCACGGCGCGGCGCGCGACGTCTCCCACGAGGAGACACCCAGCGGCGGAGTCGACGCGATCGCGAGGGGATGCCGCGCTCTCCCCCGCGGCACAGCCGGTGCAACCGACCTCCGCCGAAGGGAGCGTTCAGACGCAAATGAAGAAGAAGCTGGTGTGTGGGGTCATCGGGTTGGGTCTCGCCGTCGCCATGGTCGCGTGTGGTGATGCGCAGCCGGAGGAGGCGACGGCCCAGTCGACGGGGCAGTCGCTGAGCATCGTGCGCGCGAGCGCCCGGACCCGCCGCGCGACGGGGATTTCGGAGTGGCGCTTGGGGCGCACGGGTGGTCAAGGCGGTCCGCTCGTCGTGGATGGCCTCGCGCCCGACGGCTCATGGCGTGGGCGGTTCACGATGCGGCGAACGCCCGAAGGGCACGTGGAGCTCACGAGCCGGCTGGGCAGCACGTCGAGCTCCGTCGTGCTGAGCTCGAACGCGGTCGGCGGGAGCGGCGACTCGGCGAGCGCTCCGCTCGCGATGCACCTACGAGCGGACCTGGAGAGCA
>JAEUKG010000257.1 GCA_016794325.1 Myxococcales bacterium
TCGAGCGCGAGCGGGGTGTGGCCGGGGCCGGTGTCGACGACGACGTAGTCGGCGGGGACGCCCCGCACCCGGGCGAGCCACCGCGCCTTGCGGCCGGCGCGGATCTGCGCCGGGGGCTCGAGCGCGTCGTGGGCGTAGGGCAGGAGCGAGAGGCCGGGGACGCTGGTGGCGACGAGGTACTTCTCGAACTGCTTCTGGGCGGTGGGCTCGATGGGCGGCGCCTCGGCGGCGGCCGGCACGCCGAACTGCGCGTGCATGTTCGCGCCGGTGGGGTCGGCGTCGACGAGGAGCACCGACTTGCCGAGCTGGGCGAAGTAGATGGCGAGGTTCTGGGCGACGAGGCTCTTGCCGACGCCCCCGCGCCCGCCGCCGACGACGAGGAGCTGCCGCGCGCCGCGCGCCGCGAGGACCTCCTCGTAGGTGTCCGTGCCGTCGCTGGGGGGCGGGAACGTGTCCATGGCCGGGCGAACGCCAACGCTTAGCACGCTCCCGCCCCTTCGTCAGCGAGCCGCGACCCGGCTCGGTTCTTGGCTCCTTGGCTCCTCGCGCGCCTCGGCTACGATGACCGGATGAAGAAGCTCTCGATCGCCGGTCTCGGGGTCCTCGCGTTCGCCGCCGCCACGCTCGCGCCCAGCGTCGCGAGCGCGCACATCTCGCTGACGTACCCGCCCGCGCGCTCGACGAGCCAGAAGAGCGGCCCGTGCGGCAAGGGCGCGGCCGATCCGAGGGGCACGAAGATCACCTACTTCAAGCCCGGCCAGAAGGTGACGGTGACGTGGGACGAGACGATCGACCACCCCGGGCACTACCGGATCTCGTTCGACGACGACGGGCAGGACATCTTCACCGATCCGTCGAGCTTCACCGACGTCGCCCCGCGCGCGGGGGTGCTCGTCGACGACATCAAGGACGTCGCCGGCGGCAGCGGGAAGTACTCCCAGGAGATCACGCTCCCCAACAAGGAGTGCAACAACTGCACTCTGCAAGTGGTTCAGGTGATGACCGACAAGCCGCCCTACGGCGACGGCAACGACCTCTACTACCAGTGCGCCGACATCGTCCTCACGAACAACCCGCCCGACGGCGGAGCGTCGAGCTCGTCGAGCTCGTCGGGAGCCACGTCGAGCTCGAGCTCGGGAGGGTCGAGCGGCAGCGACGCGGGAGCGACCTCGTCCTCCGGCGGCGCGCCCGCCGACGACGGAGGATGCAGCACGAGCGGGCAGCCCGAGGGCGCGCTCCTGCCGATCGCGGCGGCGGCGATGATCGCCGCGCTCCGGCGGCGCCGCGCCCCCCGCGCCTAGTCCGAAGGCTCCCCGGCCTTCAGCGGCTCGCTTGGGTGATGGTGACGGTCCGCCCCGCGACCGTGACCGTCCCCGTGCGCGCCTTGCCGGGGTTCGCCGCGACCGTGAGCACGGTCTTCTTGGCCGCGAAGTCGCTCGGCGCGAGGGTGAGCCACGAGGCGTTGCTCCGCGTCTTCCACCCGCAGCTCGGCCCGGTCGTCACGTTGATCGTGACGGTGCCGCCCGCGGCGCCCACCGAGCGCGCGGTGGGGGAGACGGTGGCGCTGCACACCGCGGCCGCGAGGTCGAGGCGCGGCTTCTTCACCCCGTTCTTCGGGTCGGTGACGAGCTTCCCCGAGCTCGTGAGCTTGCTCACCACCTGCGACGCCGTGAGCTCCGGGTACACGCTCTTCACGACCGCGACCGCGCCCGCGACGTGGGGCGCGGCCTGGGACGTCCCCGCCATCGTCGTACCCCCGGCGGTGACGAGGGCGCCCGGCGCGAGGATCGTCAAGAACGACGCGGAGTTCGAGAAGCAGGTGGTGAGGTCGGTCGACGTCGTGTTGTCGACGCAGTTGCCCCACGACCAACCCCCGATCGCGCCGTCGTAGACGGCGCCGACCGACACCGCATGCGGCGCGCATGCCGGAGAGCCGAGGGCGTTCTTGGAGGCGTCGTTCCCGGAGGCGGCCACGGGCACGATCCCTTGGGCGCGAGCGGCCGCGACGGCGGCCGCGAAGACGCTGCTCCCGCACGTCCCCGTGTAGAGACCGGCGCCGAAGCTCATGTTCATCGCGACGACGTTGTGCGCGGCGCGGTTCGTGATCACCCAGTCGATCGCCGACAAGATGACCGACGCCTTTGCGCCGCCGCCGTCGAACACGTCGAGGGCGAGGATCTTGGTGGCTGGGGCCACGCCGAGGACGATGGCGGCGACGTTGGTGCCGTGTCCGTGCGCGTCTTTGGCGTTGTCTTGGGTCGCGAAGTCCCGCGCGACCGCGACGCTGCACCCGGCGGCGCCGGGGGCGGGGCAGGTGCCGAAGGCCGGATTGCTGTAGTCTACACCTGTATCGAGGACCGCGACCGCGGTCCCCGCGCCGAGGCGCCCGTCCGCCGCCGCGACGTCCTGCCGGATCTGCGGCAGCGTCGACGAGAGGTACTCCCGCACGCGTTCGTCGGCGTACACCCTCGTGACGGACTTGTTGGCCTCGAGCGCGTCGAGGCCGGCCTTGGAGTCGACGCGCGCCGTCACCATGGGGAAGGTCCGGAACGCGGCGAGCGGCGTGACCCCGGTGGTCTTCAGGTCGCCGAGGACCTGGGGGTCGATCTCGACCGACGCCGGCTTGATCTCCTCCTCCGACGGCGGAGGCGCCTCGAGGGCGATGATCACGTCGGTGGGTCTCCCCGCCGCGATGGACGCCACGACGTCGGGCGCGATCTTCGGCGGATCGGGGGCAGCCGGGGGCGCCGGCGCGCGGCCCTCGCCGGGCGCAGGACCGGCGCCCGAGCCGCCGCCCTCGGGCTCGGTGATCTCGCTGTTCGCACATCCACACACGAGGACCAGCGTCGCGAGCAGGGCTTTGCGCATGCCCCCGTGAACGGGCGCCGGCGGAGGTCCTTGAGCCGATCGTGGGCGTCAGCGCGTCGCGGCGTCGACGAGGGCGCGCTCGAGGGCGAGGGCGAGCGCCTTGCGACGCGCGGGCGCGTAGATCCCGCCCGTCACGTCGGCGGCGCCGCGGCCTCGGTGGACGCGCCCGCCTTCGTCGGTGAACGTGACCTCGAGCCCGAGCCGCTCGCGCTCGGTGATCATCCCGAGGGGCGCCGGGGCCAGGCCGATCACCGCGAGCCCGTCGCGGCGGATCACGTCGTACGCCGTCGCGCGGAGCTGGAGGTCGACCACCACGTTGAGGTGGCCGGCGCGCGGGCGTCGGGTGGTCGCGTCGCGCACCACGCGCTCGGTCTCGGCGCGGACGCTCGCCTCCTCGTCGGCGTCGACGGAGGCCGCGCCCGA
>JAEUKG010000266.1 GCA_016794325.1 Myxococcales bacterium
AGGACTGCTCCGACTTCGACACCTGCCTCGTGGACTGCGACGCCCAGTTCCCCGAGTGAGCCGCGTGTCACGCCGCCCACGGGCGGCGTTCGCCGAGACGCGCCCTTCCCCGCGGGAGGGCGCGTTTTTTCATGTCGCCGCCGTGGCACGGGGTTTGGTATGGCGCTCGGAGTCTCGTCTCCCGAGGGCCCGATGACCAAGAAGCTCCCGCTGTCGCTCGTGTTTCTGTTCCTCTTCGCGGCGTGCCTCCAGGGCGCCCGTGCGCCGAGCGTCGCCGCCCAGCGCACCCTGAGCCTCGACGTCGAGCTCGGGGACGCCAGGCCGAAGAGCGAGTTCGGCATCATCTTCGCCGGGCCGAAGGGGCCGACCCAGGAGACGGGGGAGGTCACCATCGTCTTCAACCGCCCGATGCGGCCGCTCGAGCTCGCGGGGGACGAGTCCGCACCGCCCGCGACGATCCGCCGGAGCGACGGCACAGCCCCGAAGGGGAGCTGGAAATGGCTGGGCACGAGCGCGCTCATGTTCGCGGCCGATCCGCCGCTGCCGCGCGCGACCGAATACACGGTGGACGTCCCGGCCGGCGTGAAGGCGCTCGACGGGTCGCCGCTCGCCAAGCCGTACAGCTTCTCGTTCTCCACCTCGCGGCCGCGCGTCGCGCGCATCGAGCCGCGGGACGGCGCGGCTCACCTCACCCCGACCCAGACGTTCACGGTGTTCTTCAACCAGCCCGTCGATCCCAAGGAGGTCGAGCGGGCCGGCAAGGTGCTCGTCGGCGCCAAGGGCGACGCCAAGCCGGTCGGCTTCACCGCGCGCTGGCCGGACCGCAACGTCACCACCAAGGTCGAGATCAAGCCGACCGCGCCGCTCCCGTTGGCGTCGGTGGTGAGCGTCGCCTTCGAGGGCCTGAAGGGGATGGAGGGCGCCTTGCCGCTCGAGGGGCGCTACGCGGCGACGATGGAGACCTACGGGCCGCTCGTCGTCTCGAACGCCGACTGCAGCCGAGGCGGGCCGAACCACAAGTGCACCGCCGGCGGGGGCCTGTACGTCTCGCTCTCGAACCGGGTCTCGCTCAAGGACCTCCGGGCGCACGTGCGGGTCGACGGCGTGGCGCTCGACTGGGGCTCGCGGGTGGTCGCCCCCGACGAGAAGACGTCGTGGCTGAGCGTGCCCGCCCGCCTCAAGGCCGCCCGCACGTACCGCCTCGTGGTCACCGCGGGGCTCAAGGACGAGTACGGGCAGACGCTCGCCAAGGATCACGTGTACAATGCAGTGATCGACGACGAGTGGCCGCGGGTCGGCATCGGCCTCGAGGGCTCGGTCTTCGAGGCCACGCGCGGTCGGACGCTGAAGATCCCCGTCGGCGCGATCAACGTGCCACGCTACGAGCTCCTCACCGCGGCCATCGACGAAGAGACCGTCGCCAGGGCCATGTCGGAGGGCGTCGACGGCCAGTGGGACGAAGGTCAGAAGAAGGGGCGCGTCGACGACGTCCGCGCCGCCGCCCCCAAGAACACGGCCGACATGCGCTACGTCGACCTCGCCCAGACGCTCGCGCCCAAGAAGGGCAGGGGCGCGGTGCTCTTCGGCGTCCGCCGCGACGCGAGCACCCGCGGCCGCGCGACCGAGGTGCGCCTCGTCAACGTCACCGATCTCGCGATCGCGGCGAAGTGGAGCCGCTTCGGCAGCATGGTCTGGGTCACCCGCCTCGGCGACGGCAAGCCCGCCGCCGGCGCCACGGTGACGATCCGCGACAAGTCGGGCGCGGAGCGCTTCAGCGGGAAGGTGGACGCCGACGGAGCCCTGGCCATCCCGGGGGACCGCTTCCAGCCCATCCGCTCGTGGGACGACGGCGGCGACGACGGCGCGGTCGTCTTCGCGCGCGTCGGCGACGATTTCACCTTCCGGGCCGTCCGCGACACCTTGCAGACCTGGCGCTACGAGGCCCACGTCGACCCCGACGGCAAGCTCGGCGTGCACGGGCTCTTGTTCACCGATCGCGGCATCTACAAGCCGGGGGAGCACGTCCTCGTGAAGGGCATCTTTCGCCAGGAGCTCGCGCGCGGCACGAGCACGCCGGTGGGGCGGAAGGTCACCCTGACCGCCACCGACGGCAGCGGCTCCGAGATCTTCAACCAGGAGGCCGCGCTCGGGCCCTACGGCGAGATGTCCGCCGACGTGACGATCCCGACGAGCGCCCACCTCGGCCAGCTCGATCTCCGGGCGCGCGTGGACGCGGCGCCGGACGCGAAGAGCAAATACGACGGCGCCGGCGGCGTCGCCCACGCCTCGGTGGACGTCGCGGCCTACCGCCCGGCGGAGTTCAAGGTCGCCGTCGAGCCGTCCAAGCCCGCCTACGTGCGCGGCGACAAGGCGGACTTCGCCGTGCGCGGCGACTACCTCTTCGGCGCTCCCATGACCCAGGACCCGGTCCGCTACACCGTCACCCGCGGGCCGGGCTACTTCGTTCCCCCGGCGCACGAGGGCTTCGTCGTCTCGGACGACGAGTTCGCGTCGGGCTCGCCCGAGCAGTCCCTGCGCGGCGGCGGCCTGCAGGGGGGTCGGGGCGCGCTCGACGGAAAGGGGACGTTCCCGGGGGCGGTCGCGCTATCTCTTCCGGGACAGCGCGGACCCGAGACGGTGTCGATCGAGGCCGAGGTCGAGGACGTGTCTCGGCAGACGATCGCCGGCCGGACGAGCTTCGTCGTCCACCCCGGCGAGTTCTACGTCGCCATGAAGCCGCCGGCCGAGCTCTTCGTCGAGAAGGGCAAGCCGCTCCGGCCCGACGTCGTGGCCGTCGAGCCCTCGGGCAAGCGTCGCGCCGGCGTCCGCGTCGCGCTCGAGCTCGTCCGCCGGTCGTGGCACACCGTCGTGGAGTCGGCGGACGAATACGGCGGGCACTACGTGTCCAAGGCCGTCGACACCAAGGTCGCGACCTGCGAGCTCGTCACGTCCGACAAGCCCGCGACGTGCGACGTCCCCGTCGCCGAGTCCGGGTACTTCATCCTCCGGGCGAGCGCCAAGGACGGTCGCGGCAACACCGTCGCCGCGAGCACCGGTCTCTACGCCACCGGCAGCTCCGAGGTCGTGGCCTGGGCCGAGAGCGACGTCTCCCGCGTCGATCTCGTCACCGACAAGAAGGCCTACGAGATCGGCGACACGGCCAAGATCCTCGTGAAGAACCCGTTCCGCGAGGCCGAGGCGCTCGTCACCGTCGAGCGGGCGGGCGTGTACCGCAAGCAGCGCGTCGCCCTGAGCGGGGCGATGCCGGTGGTGTCGATCCCCGTCACCGACGACCTCGCGCCGAACGCGTTCGTCTCGATCCACCTCGTGAAGGGGCGCACGCAGGCGGCGCCGGCCAAGGGTGTGGACGTCGGCGCGCCCGCGTTCCGCTCGGGCTACGCCACGCTCGCGGTGAACCCCGAGGCGCGGCGGCTCAAGGTCGCGATCACCCCCGCCCGGCGCGACCTCAAGCCGGGCGAGCAGGTCGAGGCGGATCTCGTCGTCACCGATCGCGCGGGCAAGGGCGTGAAGTCCGACGTCACGTTCTACGCGGTCGATGAGGGCGTGCTGATGCTCACGGGCTACAAGACGCCCGATCCCATCCCCGCGTTCACCGCTCCGCGGCCGCTCGCCGTGCTCACCGCCGACAGCCGCAGCGACATGGCGAAGATCGTCCGCCTCGCGGGCATGGGCGAGGAGGACAAGGGAGGCGACGGCGGCGGCGGCGGCGGCGCGGCGCGTGAAGACTTCCGGACGACCGCCTACTTCAACCCCAAGGTGGCCACGGGGGCCGACGGCAAGGCCCACGTCTCGTTCAAGCTCCCCGACAGCCTGACCACCTACCGGCTGATGGCGGTCGTCGCGTCCGAGACCGATCGCTTCGGCTTCGGCGAGTCGCAGGTGGTCACGTCGCGACCGCTCATGGCGCGGCCCGCGCTGCCGCGGTTCCTGCGCGCCGGGGACGTCATGGACGCCGGCGTCGTCCTCACCTCGAAGGGGCTCCCGGAGGGAGACGTCGAGGTCACGATCGCGGCGCAAGGCGCGTCGGTGGAAGGAGCCGACAGGCGCGTCGTGCGCGTGCCCGCCGGGGGCTCGGTGGAGGCGCGGTGGAAGGTCGCCTTCGCCGCGGCCGGGTCGAGCAAGCTCACGTTCCGCGCGCGGGGGATGGGGCAGAGCGACGACGTGGCGGTGACGCGCGAGGTGAAGGCCCCCCTGTCGCTCGAGGCCGTCGCCCTCTACGGCGAGACGGCCGAGGCCGTCGCCGAAAAGCTCGCGGATCTCAAGCAGATACGTGGTGACGTCGGCGGCCTCGACGTCCGCCTCGCGTCGACCGCGCTCGTCGGCCTCGACGACGGCGTGCAGGCGCTCGTCGAGTATCCGTACGGGTGCACCGAGCAGCTCTCGAGCCGCCTGATCCCGCTCGTGGCGCTCTCGGGGATCGCCAAGGACTACCAGATCAAGGTCCTCGAGAACCCGCGCCCGATCGTCGACAAGGCGATCGCGAAGATCCTCCTGAACCAGCGCGACGACGGCGGCTTCGGCTACTGGCCCGACTCGCGCACCACGTACCCCTGGCTCACCGCGTACGCGACGTGGGCGCTCTCGCAGGCCAAGGGCGCGGGGTATTTCGTCCCCGAGGAGGTGCTCACGAGCGCGCACGCCTACCTCCGACGCGAGCTGCCCCGCCTCCTGTCGGCGCGCTCGTCGGAGTGGGAGCGCGCGTCGGCGGTGCTGATCGTGGACGTGCTCGCGACCATCGGCCGCCCCGACGCCGGATACACCGCGAAGCTCTGGGCCGAACGCGACAAGCTCCCGCTCTTCGCGCGGGCCCAGCTCGGCCACGCGATCGCGCTCATCAGCAAGAGCTCGACCGTCAAGGCGGGCGAGACCGAGCTGTCCAAGAAGGACGTCCGCGAGCTCCTCCGCGACTTGGAGAGCCACGTGCGCGTCACCCCAACCGGCGCCGTCGTCGTGGACAACCACGGCGACAAATACGCAGAGCTGCTCGACTCCGACGCGCGCACGACGGCGATGGTCATCCGCACGCTCTCCGCCGCCGACCCCGAGAACCCGCTCCTCGGGCGGCTCGTCCGCGGCCTCCTCGCGGCGCGCAAGGGCGGCGCGTGGCGCTCGACCCAGGAGAACGCGTGGGCGCTCGTCGCGCTCGACGACTACCGCCGTACGAACGAGGCGAAGTCCCCCGACTTCGACGTCGACGTCTTCCTCGGCGAGTCCAAGGTGATGGGCGCGGGCTTCCACGAGCGCACCGTCAAGGCTCAGTCGTCGCACTTCTCGGCGCAGAAGCTCCTCGACACCGGCGCCGGCGGGTCGAACCTCGCGTTCCAAGTGCGCGGCAGCGGCAAGCTCTTCTACGCGGCGCGGCTCCGCTACTCGCGCAAGGAGATGCCGACGCAGCCGCTCGATCGCGGCTTCACGGTGCGCAAGGTGGTCCGCAGCCTCAAGCCCGAGGGCCTGCGCGACGCGCTCCGGTCGATCCCCAAGGACTCGGCCGCGGCCGCGGACGCCGGGGACCTCGTGCTCGTCGACCTCGTGGTCGTGACCTCCGACCCGAGGGAGCAGGTGGTGATCGACGATCCGCTGCCCGCCGGCCTCGAGGCGGTCGACGCGAAGCTCGCCACGAGCGCCCGCTCGCTCGACGTCGTCGACGCGGGAGGAGACGGCGACGAGGAGGACGAGCGCGCGGCGACGCCGGACGCGAAGGCGATGGGCACGGCGTTCGGATCGGCGTGGTACCACCGGGAGATCCACGACGACCGCGTGCTCACGTTCGTCGAGCACATGCCCGCCGGCATGTACCACTACCGCTACCTCGCGCGTGCGACCACGCCCGGCAAGTTCGTGGTGCCTCCGACGCGTGCAGAGTGCATGTACGAGCCGGAGACGTTCGGACGGACCCAGGCGGCCACGTTCCAGGTGAAGCCCAAGTGACGCTGCGGGCGGTCGCCTCCCGGCTCGCGCGCCGCGCTCGAGCCTCGACCGGGGCCGAGCGCGCGCGCGCGCTGGCGGGGGCCGTCGTCGCCCCGTTCTTCTGGCTCGGCGTGCTCGCGATGGCGACCCCGCTGCCGGCGGAGCTCGGCCACCCCGACGCGTACCGCGCGTCGGTCCGGATGACGGACCGCGACGGCGCCCTGCTGCGGGAGGTGCGCGCCGACGACGCGTCGCGCGCGCGCTGGATCGCGCTCGACGACGCGGGGGAGCGGGTGGCGCAGGCGTTCGTCGCCGCCGAGGACAAGCGGTTCTTCAGCCACCCGGGGATCGACCCGCTGCGCGTCGTGAGCGCCGCCGTCGACGACGCTCGCTCGCGGCGGGTGGTGTCGGGCGCTTCGACCCTCACGATGCAGCTCGCGCGCCTCGCCCGCCCCCACCGCCGCAGCTTCGTCGGCAAGGTCGGGGAGGCGGCGATGGCGCTCCGGATCGAGGCGTCCCTGTCGAAGCGCGCGATCCTCGAAGAGTACGTGAACCGCGCGCCGTTCGGCGACGGCGTCCGCGGCGTCGACGCCGCGAGCCGCTACTACTTCGACAAGCCGCCCAAGGCGCTCTCGCTCGGCGAGGCCGCGACCCTCGCGGGGATCCCGCGCGGGCCCGCGGTCTACGACGTGAAGAAGCACCCCGAGCGGGTCCTGCGGCGTCGCGATCGCGTCCTCGATCGCATGCTCGACGCGGGCTTCATCACCCGCGAGGAGCACGACCGCGCCGTCCGCGAGCCGCTCACGCCGCAGCTCCGGCGTGGGAGCTTCGGCGCTCCCCACCTCGTGTCTGCGCTCTACGAAGGCAAGGCGTCTCCGCACGTGCCGCCGCTCGCGCGCGCGGCCGCCGAGGTGCAGACGACGATCCAAGGCGACCTCCAGAGCGAGGCCGAGCACGTGGTGGCGGCGACGCTGCGCGGGCTCGCCGAACGCCACGTGACCGCGGCCAGCGTCGTCGTCCTCGACAACGAGAGCGGCGACGTCCTCGCCTGGGTCGGCTCTCCGCGGTGGGACGACGAGCGCAACCTCGGGCACAACGACGGCGTCCGTGCGCGCCGCCAGCCCGGCTCGACGCTCAAGCCGTTCGTGTACGGCGTCGCGATGGAGTCGCTGGAGATGGGCCCCTCCACGGTGCTCCCGGACGTCGAGCTGACGCTCCGCGGCCCGACGTCGACGTGGACTCCACGCAACTACGACGGCCGCTTCCACGGTCCGGTGCGGATGCGCGAGGCCCTCGCGAGCTCGCTCAACGTCCCCGCGGTGTGGACGGCCAACGAGGTCGGGCCGGACGCGGTCCTCGGCCGCCTCCGCGCGCTCGGGATGGCGACGCTGACGGAGAGCGCGGAGCACTACGGGCCCGCGATCGCGCTCGGCGACGGCGAGGTGCAACTCCTTGATATCACGAATGCTTACGCGACGTTGGCACGGAGGGGCGTCGCCCGACCGGTGCGCCCGGTGCGCGCCGTCACCCTGAGCACGGGAGGCAAGCTCGATCTCCGCTTCCCCGAGGACGTGCGGGTCTTGCCGGAGTGGGAAGCCGACATGCTCACCGACGTCCTCGCCGACGATCGCGCGCGCGTCGGCGCCTTCGGTGAGCGGTCGGCGCTCGACCTGCCGTTCCCCGTCGCGGCGAAGACCGGAACCTCGAAGGGGTTCCGCGA
>JAEUKG010000271.1 GCA_016794325.1 Myxococcales bacterium
ATCCGAAAGCCCGCGCCCATCACGAGCTGGTTGCGCCAGAAGCCGTAGGCCGCCGTCGCGTGCGAGCGCACGTAGTTGAGCTTGAGGCCCGGCTTGTCGCCCTGGGCTTGCGCCACGTCGTACTGGAGGAGCTCGGCGAACGCGACCGCGCCGAACGCGCCCGCCTGCACGCGCGCGCCGAGATCGGCGTGGAGGAAGCGGCTCGTGCGATCGATGAGCCCCTCGTCGCCCTTCTCGCCGCGGTTGTTGAAGTCGGTGCCGCCGTACGCGCCGGGGAGCGAGAAGCCGGCCGACATGTCGAACTCGAACCAGTTGAAGCTGTGCGGCTCGCGCACCGCCGGCGAGGCGGCGTTCGACGACACGCCCTCGACGTCCTCGGCGATCGCGGTGTACGCGCCGGCAACGCTCGTGACGCGCGCGGGCGCGATGAGCGGGCCCTGGAAGAGCTCGAGCGCGTAGTCGTTCTTCGTGATCGCGGGCTTCGGCGCCTCCTGGGCGGCGGCGCGCGCGCTCAGGCCGAGGGCTGCGCCGAGCGTGAGCCCAGCAAGAAGCGCACGAGCGGCTCGGCGTCGAGCTTGGCCGTCGACACCAGCGCGTCGATCAGCCGGTATCCGAGCTTCGCCAGCTCGAGCAGGTTCTTGATGCGGTCGTACTGGAGCTCGGCGCGCGCGCGCACCTTCGGGTCCGGCGAGGTCCGTAGCTTGTCGACCTTGGCGAGCGCGTCCTCGAACGCCTCCACCGCGTCTTTGATCTCCGTCTTCTCTCGTTCGGAAAACACGCGCGAGATCATGCGCCAAAGCTGCACCTCAGCCGTGTAGAAGTCTCTGCGCTCGCCCTGCACCCAGACCTTGCGGACCACGCCCCAGCGGCCGAGCTCGGACAGGGTCATGCTGACGGCGCCGCTCGACAGCGACAGCGCGTGCCGGAGGTCGTCGGCGCTCATGGGGTCGGGCGACAGGTAGAGCACCGCCCAGACGCGGCCCATGTTCCGCTTGAAGCCCCAGAACTCCATGAGCCGCCCGACGACGTCGCTCACCGCGGCTTCGCTCGGCCACAAGTTGTGCTTCTCCTTGCCCACGCTCGCGCTCGTTATTGCTGAAATTCCGCGGGCGTGCAAGTGCCCCGCCGCCTGGGGCGACAACTCGCTCGCGTCGCTCTTGGACCGCTCCCGACCCATGGCTCGCGTCGACGCCTCGTCAAGCCGCGCGCGACACCATGTCGGCGGCGAGGGCCGCGAGCAGATCGCGCGAGCGGCTCTCGGGGAGCCGCGCGAGCGCCTCCCGCGCCGCGCTCGCCTCCACCAGCGCTCGCCGCCGGGCCTCGCGGCACGCCCCCGACGAGAGGACGTCGCGGGCGAGCTCGGCCGCGGCCTCGCGGTCGCCGGCGCGCGCCCGCTCGACGCGCGCGAGCGCCGCGGGCGTCCCCTGCACGTGGAGCAGGAGCGGCAGCGCGAGCTTGCCCTCCGCGAGATCGGCGAAGAGCGTCTTGCCGGTCGCGGCCGCGTCGCCGTCGACGTCGAGCACGTCGTCGACGATCTGGAACGCGACCCCGAGGTGCTCGCCGGACTGCCCGAGCGCGTCCACCACCTCGCGCGGAGCGCCGGTCACGCGCGCGCCGGCGCGCATCGCCCAGCGGAACAGCGACGCCGTCTTGCCCCGCACGATCGTCTCGTACGTCTCGAGCGACGGGTCGACGACGGTGCGCCCGCGCATCTGCACGATCTCGCCGTCCACCAGCGCCCGCAGCGTGCCGAGGAGCTCGGCGAGGGTCTCGGCGCACCCGAGGCGATGCGCGCGCTCGAGGGCGTGCACGAGCATCAAGTCGCCGGCGAGGACGCTGATGCCGTTGCCCCACAAGACGCGCGCGGCGCGCTGACCGCGGCGCTCGCCCGCGTCGTCGATGACGTCGTCGTGGAGGAGCGTCGCGAGGTGGAGGAGCTCGGCTACGACCGCGACCTCCATCGCGTCCGGCGACGGGCCGCCGGCGCACGCCGACGCGAGGAGCGCCACGGCGGGCCGCACGCGCTTGCCGCCGCCGGCGATGAGGTGCGCCGCGGCTTGGGTGGCGGGCGCGGCGCCGTGCCGCGCCGCCTCCGCGATCTCCGCTTCGACGTACGCGAGGCCGCCGCCCACGAGGCGCGCGACCTCGGCGAGCCGCTCGCGGGTGCGGTCCCCCACCCGTCCGTTGGCCGCCGCGTCGAGGGTGGCCGCGCTCGTCTCAGCAGAAATGTTCATTGACTTCCGATACTTCCGAACGCGTTGAAAGCTTCAAAAGTATTTGAAGGTAATGTACGGGCGAGCCGCCTGGCGGTCAAGCCTGGTGCCGGTGGGGCTGGGTCAGCCGCCGAACGCGGTCGCGCCGCCGCAGATCGACAGCGCTTGGCCGGTGATGGCGTCGCCGGAGGGCCCGGCCAGGAAGGCCGCGAGCGCGCCGACCTCGCCCGGCTCGACGAAGCGGCCGAGCGGGAACGCCTTCACCGCGTCCGCCTTCACCTCGGCGGGCGTCTGCCCGGTGGCGCGGCCGATCTCGGCGAGGCCCTCGTCCGCCATGTCCGTGTCGACCCACCCGGGCACGATCGCGTTCACCGTGATCCTCTTCGGGGCCGCCTCGTGCGCGAGCGCGCGGACGAGGCCGAGGACCCCCGCCTTGCTCGCGCAGTAGGCGGCGTAGCCGGGCACGCCGAACTTCGCGAGGACGCTGCTCACCGCGAGCAAGCGCCCGGGTCCGCTCATGCGCGGCAGCGCCGCGGCGAACGTGTAGTATGCACCGAGGAGGTTCGTCTCGACGATGTCGCGGGCGCGCTCGCGCGCCTCGCCGACCGGCGTGCGCCCGGAGATCCCCGCGTTGGCGACGACCACGTCGAGCCCGCCGAAGAGCGACACCGCGTGCGCGGCCGCCGCCTCGAGCGCGTCGGGATCGCGCACGTCGCACACGAGGTGGCGGGCCGAGCCCGCCGCGCAGGCGATCTCGCCCACCACCGCCGCGAGCGCCGCCTCGTCCCGCCCGGTGACGAGGACGCGCGCGCCGCGGGCGGCGAGCGCGTGGGCGATCGATCGGCCGATGCCCTTGCCGCCCCCCGTCACCCAGGCCCGCTTGCCCGCGAGGTCCTTCACGCTCACCGCGTCGCCCCTCGCCCGCCCCGCAGGAGGTTCTGCACGATGCCCCGCGTGCCGTAGAGCGACTCGGTGCGGTGCTCGCTCGTGGTCTCGGCCTCGGCGCGGAGGCGGACGACGGCGGCGTAGGCGTCGGTCCCGTGCGGAACGCCCCGGCACGCGGCCTCGGCGTCCGCCGCCCCGTCCCACTCGGGGCGGAGATCGGCCGAAAACCCGGCCCCGACCTCCTCCGGCCGCACCTTCGAGGAGGCCGCCCGCTCGGCGCGCTC
>JAEUKG010000276.1 GCA_016794325.1 Myxococcales bacterium
CAGCGCGCCGACGTGTGGGCGCTCGGCGTCGTCCTGTACGAGTGCATCGCCGGCCGCAGGCCCACCGAGGGCACGGGCTCCGGTCAGGTGCTCAAGGCGATCATGACCCAGACGTTCACTCCGCTGACCGTCGCGGCGCCCGGCTGCCCCGAGCCTCTGTCGGAGCTCGTCGAGCGCATGCTGTCGCGCGAGCGCGCCGATCGCCCGACGCTCGACGAGGTCATCGACGGCCTCGAGGGCCGCTACGACCGCGTCTCGAAGAAGCCCCGCCCGGCGCCGGCGTCGGTGATCGCGAGCCCCGCGGGCACGAA
Organism: Myxococcales bacterium; assembly: GCA_016794325.1. Classification (GTDB taxonomy): domain Bacteria; phylum Myxococcota_A; class Polyangia; order Polyangiales; family Polyangiaceae; genus SXNL01. The sequence goes on from JAEUKG010000276.1 coordinate 312, forward strand.
GCGCAGGCTCGCGGCGGTCGCAGTCGTCGTCGGCCTCGGCGGCGTCGGGGCGGGCCTCGCCCTGCGCAGCACGAGCAAGGCGGAGCCGGCGGAGGCGCCGCCGCCGCCGTCGGCCGCCGCGGCGTCGACGTCGGCGCCGCCCGCGAGCGCCGCCTCCGTCGTCACGCTCACGTCCGCGAGCCCGCCGTCGAGCCTCGCCGGTGTGGCGGCGAGCGTCGCGCCGAGTGCGCCGCGGGTGGTCTTCACCGCCGCCAAGCCCGCGCCGTCGTCGTCCGCCGCGCCGCCGAGCTCGGCGGCGCCGCCCGCGGCCACGCCGGCGCCGAGCTCCGCGCCGCCGCCGTCGTCGGCCCTCCCCATCGCCACGTCGCGGCGCACCTGAGCCCCATGCGCCGACGAGCTCGCGTCACCGGAGCGGCTTGGCGGTCGCGGGCGCCCTCGGTCGGCGAAATCGGTCGTCGATCCGGCGCCCCCCGTGCACTATGCTCCACCGCCGAAACCGTGAGGCTCCGTCGCTCGACTCGCTGGCTCGCGCCGACCCTGGCGCTCTCGGTGGCGCTCGCGTCGCTGCCCTCGGCCGCGCTCGCCCAGCCGCCGCCGGATCCGTCGGGGCAGTCGGCGGCGGTCCTCGCCGAGGCGCTCTTCGACGCCGCGGTGAAGCTGATGCAGGACCAGAAGTTCGCCGAGGCCTGCCCCAAGCTCGCCGAGAGCCACCGGCTCGATCCCGCGAGCGGCACCGTCTTCAACCTCGCGATCTGCCTCGAGAAAGAGGGCAAGCACGCGTCGGCCGCGATCGCGTTCGAGGAGTCGGTCGCGCGCTCGCTCAAGGACGGCAACAAGGACCGCGAGAACCTCGCGCGCGAGCGCCTCGCGCAGCTCAAGCCGCTCGTCTCGCGGGTCGTGGTGCGGGTCGCGCCGAAGATCGCCGCCCTCGACGGGCTCGACGTCCGCTTCGACGGCGCGAGCGTGCGCCAGCAGGCGTGGGGCCTCGAGGTGCCGATGGACCCCGGGGTGCACGTCCTCACCGCGGTCGCCCAGGGCACGCGGGAGGCGCGCCGCGTGGTCGACGTGAACGCGAGCGGCACGGGGTTCGTGGTGGGCGCCGACGAGCGCGGCCCCGCGCCGCCGCCGCCGCCCGTCGAGCGCGACCCCGGCCGCAAGGGCGACGGGGAGGGGGGCGGCAAGCGCCTCGTCGGCTTCGGGCTCCTGGGGCTCGGCGGGCTCCTCGTCATCGGAGGCAGCGTGAGCGGCATCGTCGCGATCGATCGCCACGCCGAGAGCGATCGCCTCTGCGGGCCGCCGGGCTGCACGTCGGACGGGGCTGCCGCCGAGGTGTCGGCCAACCGTTACGCGTGGGGCGCGAACATCGGGATCGGGCTCGGCCTCGTGTCGGCCGCGGTCGGCACGTACCTCGTCCTCACCGGCAAGCCCGCCGGTCGCGCCGCGGCCTTGCCGTTCCCCCTCGCGTTCTGACTCGACCGGAGGCCGTCGCGCGCCGCGCCGAGGCGCCGCCTCAGCGCGCGACGCGGTAGATGCCGCCCCCCGCCTTCGGGAAGCGGGCGACGTACACGTATTTCGCGTCGACCGCGATGAGGCCGAAATCCGCGAGCTCGGACTCGAGGACGAGGACCTCGCCGGAGCGACGATCGATCCGGACGAGGCGGTTGTGCTTCTTGCCGAACTCGACGTCGCCCACGTACAGGTAGTCGTCGCGCCGCTGCGGCGACGGCTGCGGGAACACGGTGAAGGTGGGGAGAGCGCTCGGCGCGCCGCCGTCGTACGGGACGTCGCGGAGCTGCCCGCCGCTGAGCCACGCGACGCTCCCCGCGGCCACCTCGACGTACGCGAGCTCGCCGGTCCCGCGGTCGACGGTGGTGGTGGCGCCGCCTCCCCTCGGAAACGCGAAGAGCGACGGGACGTCCTCGACGCCGTGGTAGATCGTGCCTCCCGAGACGACGAGGGCGGGCACGGCGCCGGCAGGGCCCTCGGTGATCGTCTTCAAGACGGTGAGGCCGGTGCCGTCGACGCGGATGCGCCGGATGTCGCCGCGCGTCGGGAAGAACAGCTCGTCGCCGTCCGGCACGACGCTCCGGATCGCCGGGCAGGTCGGGTCCGAGTAGACCGTGGTGCTCGACCCGAAGACCACGTCCACGAGGCGGATCCGCGCTGGCGCGAAGTCCACGAGGAGCCAGGAGCTCCCGGAGAACTGGCTCATCACCATGAAGTCGCGCACGTCGCCGACGACGGTGCGCTCGTCGCCGGTGGCCAGGTGGCGGGCCACGAGCCGACCCGTGGAGCTGCCGTCCACGCCGCGCCGGAAGAGGAGCTCGTCTCCGTGCACGTACACCGCGCCCTCGACGGTGTCCGGGACGACGACCTCGGGCGTGCACTCGCCGGCGTTGCACGCGACGCCGAGGCACGAGTGGCCGCAAGCTCCGCAGTGACGGTCATCGGTGCGGACGTCGACGCACGCGCCTGCGCAGACGCTCTGGCCGATCTTGCACGCCAGCGACGACTCGGCGGCGTCGGCGGCGTCGGCGCCCGCGTCCTCGCGGATGCTCCCGTCCGCGGTCGGCGGCTTCTCGACGGCGGCCTCGTCGCGTGAGCCGATCCCGACGAGGACCTGGCAGGCCGCCGCGAGCGCGGCGAGCGCGAGCGATGCCAAGAGGGGGGCGAGGCTACGTCTCGTGCGCATGTCCTCCACACCCGATGCTACACCGGCGCGCAGCGGCGCGCAGCGGCGCGCAGCGGCGCGCAGCGGCGCGCGCGGGCCGCGGGGCTCACCGGGCCACGCGGTCGATGCCACCGCCGGCCTCCTGGTAGTGGGGAAGATACACGTATCGGTCGTCGACCGCGATCTGGCCCACGCGCGTCAGACCGCTCGCGAGAGTGAGGAGCTCGCCGGTCGCCCACGTGTGACGGTAGAGCACCCCGTTCGGGCTGAAGACGTTGGCCACCACGTGGAGCTCGCCCGCGGTGCTCACGGCGGCGTGCGGCGCGGGGATCACGAGCGGGTGGACGGTGGGGGCGCCGCCGGTGAGCGGGACGCGGCGGATCTGCTGAGCGGCCAGCCACCGCACCTCGCCGCCGGCGACCTCGACGAAGGTCGGCGGGCCGTCACCCCGGTCGACGACGCGAGGGGGGCCTCCGCCGAGGGGCATGGCGTAGAGCGCCGTGTCCCCCTCGACGCCGAAGTACACGGCGTCGGCCTCGGCCCAGAGCGCCGGCGTCACGCCCTTGGTGGCGGGTGCGACGAGGAGGATCTGGAGGTCCCCGCCTTCGGCGCGGATGGATCGGAGGTCCCTGCGGGTGGAGAAGAAGAGCCGACCGTTCTTCGCGACGACGTTGCGGATCGACGGGCACGTCGGGTCGTCGTAGACGACCTGGCTCGTGCCGAAGACGAGGTCGACGGCGCGGATGCGCGGCCCGCCGGCGCCGACGACGTCGTCGTCGTACAAGAGCCACGCGCTCCCCCCGAGCTGCGCCATCCCGAAGTAGTCGCGCACGCCGCCGACGGCGACGCGCTCGGCGCCCGTCTCGAGGCTCCGCGCGACGAGGGCTTCGGCGTCGGCCCCGCGCTCTTGGTCGGCGCCGCGGCGGAAGAACAGCTCGCCGGCGTAGACGTAGGTCGCGGTGCTCCGCGAGTCCGGCGTCACCCGCTCGGGGGCGCACTCGGCCCGCTCGCACCGGGCGCCGCGGC
>JAEUKG010000302.1 GCA_016794325.1 Myxococcales bacterium
TCGCCGAGCGCCCCGAGGGCGACGTGACCGCCGACGAGCAGAGCGCGGCCGACCTGCTCTGGCTCGCGGCGAACACGCCCTTCGACGCGACGCCGCTCGTCGACCGCGCCCTCGGCGAGCGGGCGCCCGACCTCTGGAGCGCCGTCGCCGATCGCGTCCGCCGCGAGTCCAGCCGCGCCGGCGCCCCCCGCGCCGAGGTCATCGTCGGCTGCGCCGCCCTCGCGAGCTCGCCCTCGGGCGCCAAGGAGGCGACGCGCCTCCTCGCCGACGTGAGCGATCCTGCGCTCAAGGCCCTGCTCGCCTCCGCCCGCGAAGACGCCGGGCGCCCCAAGGCCCGCATGGAGGGCGAGCTGTCGTCTCCGCCGCGCGGCCCCGTCGCCACCGTGCTCCTCGGCGTGACCGGCATCCTCTTCGTCGTCGCCCTCGGTCGCCTCGTGGGCCGCCTCGCCCTCGGCTTCCGCCGCCCCGCCGAGGTCGTCCTCGACGACAGCGGCGTCCGCATCAAGGCCCGCACCGAGCTCCTCGGCCGCACGCTCGGCGAAAAAGAGATCGTCGTGCTGAAGAGCAACCTCGTGCGCGCGTCGCGCGAGGTGCGCTACCCGCGGCTCGGCCTCTACGCCGGGTTGCTCGCGCTCGCCGTCGGGAGCCTCGTCGGCGTCTCGCTCTTCGTCGACGGCGTGCGCGCGGCCTCGCCTTCGCTCCTCGTGTGGGGCCTGCTCGTCGTCGCCCTCGGGGTCGCGCTCGACTTCGCGCTCACGAGCCTCGTCCCGAGCAAGGCCGGCGTCTGCCACGTCGCCTTCGCGCCGCGCGCCGGGCGCGCCATCTGCGTCTCGGGCGTCGACGTCGCCCGCGCCGACGCCGCCCTCGCCCGCTTGAAGTGAGCGCGCCCGTCAGCGCGTCCGCGTGCCGACGACGCCCTCGAGCTTGCCCGCCGAGGCCCGCACCTCGATCTTGAGCGCGCGAGGCGCCGCGCCGTCGGCGCAGGCGCGCACCGCTGCTGCCGTGGAGCCGTGCGCGCGGTCGAGCTCCTCGCTCGTGCCCGCGTCGAAGACGCGCACGTCGAGGCCGCTGCCCTCGCCCTCGACGCCGACGCCGACGCGCAGGCACTTGCCCGCGGGCGCGGTGTCGTCGAGCGTGACGACCTTGGCCGGATCGAGGCTCACCGGGCGCACCGAGCCCGCGGCGCCCTCGAGGAGCGACGCCGACCCTTGCGCGAGGCGCGCGAGCATGCGCGCCGCGGCGACGGGACGCTTGTCGAACCACGCGTCGCTCCAGGGCTCCTTGCGCACCGCGAGCGAGAACGGCCCCGGGCGCCCGCGCACCTCCAGATCCACCCGCGATTTCGCGCGGTTGCACGCGAAGAGCGCCACCGACTCCGCGGCCGATCCGGACGCGTGCACCGCCCCTTGATCGTCGACGAGGCGCGCCTCGAAGAGCGCGAGCGGCGCGCCCGCGACCACGTCCACGCGCGCGCAGCCGGCCTTCGGCGGATCGAACGCGATCGACGTGCGCCGACCCATGAGGAGCGAGCCGGCCTGCGTGTGCAGCGCGGCGGCGTAGCCCGACTTCTCGAGCGCCGCGTCGCGCGCGGCCTTCGCCTTGTCGACCGCGAGCGGCGTGCCGAGCCAGAGCACCTCGGGCGTGGCGAGATCGCGCT
>JAEUKG010000309.1 GCA_016794325.1 Myxococcales bacterium
GCCGCGCGCTGGCCCCCGGCGGCGGCGCCGCGGCTGGCGGCCCCGTCGGCGGCGGCCCCCGACGCGCTCGCGCCGCGCCCCACGCGAGGCCCCCCCGCGGGCTTGGGGACCGCGACCCGCGCGAGCCGCAGCGTCGTGGGCGCCCCCTCCACGCGCACCAGGCGCACGGGGACGGGCTCGCCGGCGACGGCCCCGCCGCCGCCGCCGCCACCCCCCGAGAAGAGATAGTCGGCGACGTCGAACGTGGTCTCCACGGCCTCGCCGCGCGCCATCGCGGCGTGGACGTCCGCCGCCGAGGGCACCACGAAATACACGTCGAGGAGCTCGCCCGCGCCCCCGAGCCCCTCCTCGCGCGCCCACTCCGAGAGCGCGCGCTCGACGTCGGCGACCGACGCCTCGGGCGGGATCGCCCGCATGGGGCCCGTCTCGACGAGCTCGGCGGTGACGTTGCAGAACGGACACCGCCGCGCCGCCCGGGCCGCGTCGTCGAGCGCCGCGCCGCACCGCGGGCAGCCGTCGCCGGGCATCACGGTCTCGCCGATCCCGGTCGAGGCCGAGCGGCCCTCGCTCGCCGACCGGCACATCCTGCACACCACCGACTCCGGCACGCCGAGCCTGCACACGGCGCTGTCGGTCCACGTCTCGATGCGCGCGCCCTCCACGCGGCACGAGGGGCAGTCCAGGCGGATCTCGAACGCCATGAGCCCCAATTGTCGCCCTCCGTCGGCGACGACGCAACGGAAGGTGACCGTCGATCGCCGAGGCCTCCACAGGGCCCGCAGAGCCAGAGCCCCCGAAGCGGCAGAGCGCCCGAGTTGGCGAACGCCGTGCCCCGTGCGTCGCGATCGTTCGAGAGGTCGAGGCGGCGAGGGCGGGCGCGCGAGCGAGCCCGAGCGCGCGCGGTTGATTGGCCGGGGAATCGGTGCGATCATGGGCGGTCCTGATGTCATCGGCGCCGCCCGAGCTCCTCCCCATCCTCGTCGCGCACCTCGCCGACGACGAGTCGCGCGATCTCGTCGAGAGCATCGCGCTGGTGGGAGGGGTCGTGCACCTCGTGCTCGAGGCCGCGCCGATGGATCGGTCGCTGCACGCGCTCGAGGTGTGCACGCCGACGCGCGAGCCCCTGGTGGTCCACGCGATCCCCCTCGGCCCGCCCACCCCGTCGGGATACCCGCTCCAGCTCGGCCTCGCCGACGCCCCGCCGCCCGAGCCGCGCCAGCGCGCCGACTCCGCGTCCGACCTCGTACCCCGGCGGCACACCGCCCACACCCTCACCGAGGAGCACACCCGCGACCTCCTCGAAGACCGCGCGTCGGTGCGGGCGACGGCGCAGCGCGAGCGCCTCGCGGGGCGCGCCCTCGCGGGCGGCAAGCTCATCATCGAGGCGACGGTGGGGCGCGGAGGCGCGGGGGCCGTCTACCGCGCTCGCCATCGCGATCTGCAGATCCCGGTGGCGGTGAAGGTGATGCACCAGTCCTTCGAGCGCGACGTGGAGTACTGCCGGAAGTTCCACGCCGAGGCGCTCGCGGCGAGCCGGCTCGACCAGGCGAACCTCACCCGCGTCCTCGACTACGGGCAGGAGCCCGACGGGCTGCTCTACCTGGCGATGGAGTTCCTCGACGGCCGCAGCCTCCGCGACGTCGTGCACGACGAGAAGCGCCTCGAGCCGACGCGCGCGGCGCGCCTCATGGTGCAGGTGTGCTCCGGGCTCACCCACGCCCACGCCCGCGACGTCCTGCACCGCGACATCAAGCCCGAGAACCTCATGCTCGTGCGCGGCCTCGACGACGACGGGCGCGAGACCGAGATCGTCAAGGTGTGCGACTTCGGCATCGCCCACGTGTCGACGTCGGAGTCGCTCGCGACCCTCGCGGGCACGCCGGAGTACATGGCGCCCGAGCAGTTCAAGAAGGGAGACGAGCTCGACGCACGCGTCGACGTCTACGCCTGCGGCGTCGTGCTCTACGAGCTCCTGACCGGCGAGGTGCCGATCACCGGCCGCGGCGTGCAGGAGATCTTCGCGCGCGTCTTCACCGTCACCCCGGAGCCGCCGTCGCGGCGCGTGCCGGGCCTCGACCCCCGGCTCGACGCGATCGCGCTGCGCGCGCTCGCCAAGGACAAAGCGGCGCGCTACGCGTCGGCCCGCGACATGCGCGCCGACCTCCGCGCGTACCTCCACGCGCTCACGCCGAACGCGCCGTTCGTCGACCCCGAGCCGTCGTCGCCCTCGCTGCAAGCGCCCCGCGGCGCGCCCGTGCCCGACTGGCTCGAGCGCGGGGCCGCGCGCTACCAGGTGGCGACGGAGCTCCCGCCGCAGAGCACCGACGTCGGGCGCGCCGTCGCGCCGCTGCTGAAGCAGCTCGCCGAGACCACCGATCCCGCCCAGTTCGGCGCGCTCGTCCCCTCGGTCGAGAACAAGCTCCGCGCAGCGATGGAGACGGGCTACGCCGAGGCCGCGTGGCGCATCCGCAGCACCCTCGACGCCATCGCCAGCGAGCCGCGCACGGCCGCGGGCGCGGGCCGCGGGCCGTGGGCGGAGCAGCTCCTGCGGGTGATGTCGGATCCGAAGGTCCTCGGCCCGTGCGCCGACCGCGCCCTCGCGGAGCCGACGACGAGCGACGCGGCGCGCATCGTCGTCGCCGGCGGAGCGGGCGGCGCCTACGCGCTCTACACGTCGCGCCTCAAGAACACGGACCCGAAGGCCCGCGAGCGCTTCGTCTCCCTCCTCCGCGAGATCGGCCCCGCGGCGACGCCGATGCTCCGCGCGGGGCTCGAGCGGCTCGAGGGCAAGCTCGCGATGCCGGGCGCGACCGCCATCGTGGAGGACCTCCTGGGCGCGCTGCCGCGCGCGGCCGACGACGCGTCGGGAGAGCTCGCGGCGCGCTTCGCGCGCTGCGCCGATGCCGGAGTCGCCGCGCGCGCGACCTCCACCCTCGCCCACCTCTGGGGCCAGCGCGCGCGACCGCTCCTCGTCGCGCTCCTCGCCTACCCGCACGAGACGGTGATCGTCGCGGCGCTCGAGGGGTTGAGGGAGCTCGCCGCGATCGACGAGGACGTCCTGCGAAAGCTCGCTCCCGTGATCGCCGGGCGCATCACGCCGTCGCTCGCGGCGAGGGTCGCGGCGCTCGACGCCCTCGCCCACCCCACCCTCGAGGCCGCCGACGCCGCGCGCGAGTTCCTCGCGACCGGGATCCGCAAGGCGCCCCCGGGCCAGGTCGAGGACGCGATCCTCCTCGCGCTCGCGCGCTCGTACCTCGCCCTCCAGGGCTCACCGAGCGTGGTCGCGGAGCTCTGGCACCGCGCCCAGGGGCCCCTCCGCGCGCAGCTCGAGGCGCTCTTGCGCGCGACGCCGCCCAGGGCCTGAGCCGCCGCCGCCGGCGGCGCGGGTTCAGTGGAAGACCATGCCGACCATGAGGCTCACCGGCACCGCGTAGCGCTCGGTGGGGGTCGAGCGGTAGGGCTTCACGCTCTCGTAGTGGGTGCCGCGGAGCGCGTAGAAGGGCACGTCGGCGCGGACGCTCCCGGTGAAGGTGACGCGGTGGGTGCGCAGCGCCTCGAGGCCCGCCTCCGCGTACGCGCCGAAGCCCGCGCCGCACTCCTCGCCGCCGTAGGAGCCGGTGTCGCGGTGCTTGAGGCAGAGGCTCGAATACGCCACCCCCACGCCGGCGAACGGCGCCACGTCGGTGTCGGTGAAATAGAAGCGGCCGCCGGTGCCCAGCACCACGTACGAGAGCTGGGTCCCGCCGGTACCGAGCGCCGGCGCGAGACGCCCCTGGGCCGTCAGACCGAAGCGGTCGGCGTTGTAGAGCAGGCCGAGATCGACGCCGGGCGACGCGGTGGTCCCCTGCCCCACCGGGCTGACGCCGAAGGTGCCGCCGTTGAAGCCGATGCGCCCCGGCTTCGCGACGACGGGGCGCGCCTCGCCGTGGAGGACCGTCGAGACCGTGATCGTCTCGTCGAGCGGCTTGCCGTCCGCGATGGCGGCCGCGACGCGCTGCGATCCGACCGGCACCTCGTCGACGCCGGTGAGGAGCGCGCGCCGCTCGTCGCCCGAGCTCCCGCGGACGACGAGCAAGAGCTTCGATCCGAGCTTGCCGAAGCGGACCTCGTACGACGCCACCGGCGCGTGCTTCGACGCGAGGTCGTGGCAGACGATGTCGGCGGCGGTGCGCGCGTCGGCCTCGTCGACCCCGGCGTGCTCGCCGAGCGTGCAGGCGATGTTGGTCGCGACGACGACCGTGGTCGGCGCGGAGGCGACGGGCGCGGCAGGCGCGGCGCCTGCGGGCGCGGACGGCGCGGCGCCCGGCGCGGCAGGCGCGACGTGGGATGCGCTCACGCCCGGGCTCGGCAGCGGCGCGAGCTCGTCGGCGCGCGCGAGGCCGGCGGCGAGCAAGAACCCGGCGCCGGCGGTGACGGCGACGATCGCGGCGAGCACGCGGCGGGCGGTGCGGACCCGGGCGAACGTGACGAGCGACGAGCGGACGGGCGTGGAGGCGGTGATCATGGCGGGACCCTCGAAGTGGTTGAACCACTCAATGATTCGTTTTCCTGATGATCGAGTCAACCCATTTCTGACGGAAGCCTCGAAGTGCCGGAAACCCCTCGGGATCTCCCGGCGTCGGCGCGTGCAGGAGCAAGGGTGAGGCCAATCCGCGGGCGCGCCGCCCAAGGGCGTTTTCGCCGGGTGGGGTCCTCGAGCGGCGCGGCCTCGTGCAGCGGGCTGCACGGACGGCGCCCACCCGTGCACGGCGAGGACCACTCCCCCCGGGCGCCGGCCGATCAGCCTTGGGCGCCGGTCTCGTCGGCGAGGGTCGCGGGCGCGGGCGCCGCGGGCGCGGGCGCCGCGGGCGGGAGCAGGCCCTCGCTCCGCCGCGAGAGCCACGCGAAGAGCAGCCCGAGCGAGAAGACGGCGACCGCCCACCACTGGGCGAAGGTGAGGCCGAGGTGCCGCGCGTCGCCGCCGCTCGCGGTGTCGGCGAGCCTCAAGAAGTCGAGCGAGAAGCGAACCGGCGCGTAGAGGAGGCAGCCCGCGGCGGTGTACGTCCACGGGCGGAAGCGCCGCCTGAAGGTGGCGGCGAACGCGAGGGCGACGAGGCCGAGGTAGAGGCACTCGAGGACGCCGAGATCGTAGCGGAGCGTGCTCCCCCACACGACGTGGAGCGGGCCGAGCACGTGGTGATGGCCGTCGTTCGCGTCGATGGGCCACGCGACGGCGAAGAGGGCGCCGAGCGTGCCGGGCCGCGCGGCGACGCCGGGGTGGTCGTGGACGAGGGCGCACCCGAGGCGCCCGAAGAAGAACGCGATCGGCCACGTGGAGACGATGACCTCGCTCACGAGCATGAGGCGCATCGGCTCCGCGCGCCGCTCGAAGCGCGGCCGGAGCCCCTCGCGCCACACCCGGACGTACTTCCAGATCGCCGCGCCGAGGACGGCGCCGATGAAGCCGCCGGTGTTGCTGAAGCCCTGGAACGAGAGGAGCGAGCTCGGGCCGGCGCCCTCGGGGTGATAGAACACGGCGTCGACCGCCCACGCCATGAACGTGCCCATCCCGCAGAGCCAGAGCGTCAGCGCGCGGAAGTCGCGACGATCGAGCCCGTAGCGGACCGCGCGCCGCATCACCACCGCGTCCCAGGCGAAGAAGCCGAACGCGATCATCAACCCGAAGGGATGAAAGGGCCCGAGCTTCGACTCGTCGAGGAAGACGAACGGCAACATCGCGAACGCCTCGTTACCACATCGTCGCCGCGCTTTCGCACGGGTCGGCGGGCGGCGCGACGCCGCCCGACATCCACGGCGGACGCTGCGCACGAGCGCGCGGCGGTGCGCTTCGTGCGCAACCCCGGCCGCTGCGAAACCCGAATGATTTCATCGTCCACGAGGCGGCACGAGGGTTGCTCGTCAGCTCGGCATGAGCCGGACGTGGACCCGAGTGCTTCGAGCGGCGTCTCTGGCGCTTGCGCTCTTCGCGGTGGCGGGCCCGGCCCGCGCCGACGGGCGGGCGAAGCGCCTCACCGAGCTCGCGCGCCAAGCCTACGCGCGCGGCGACGCCGCCACCGCGTGCGCCTTGCTCGAGCAAGCGACGCAGGATCTCGACGAGGTCCAGAAGCACGTCGGGCGCGGCGCCTGCCACGAGATGGAAGGCCGCCTCGTGGAGGCGCGGGCGGCCTACCTCGCCGCCGGCGCGCGAGCGAGCGCCGACGCTCCGATCGCGCAGTCGATCCAGGCGCAGGTCGCGGGGCTCGAGCGGCGCCTCGCGGCGATCGACGTCGAGCGCTCCGCGGTCGCGCCGCGGGCGGCGACGGCGCGGATCGACGGCGAGCCCCTCGGCCCGACCCGCACGTTCCGGGCGCCGGGGCCGGTGACGGTGACCTACGAGGCGCCGGGCTTCGAGCGCGAGACCTTCACCATCACCCTGCGGCCGGGCGAGCGTCGGACGCTCGTGGTCGGGGCGCTGCGGCCGCGCGCGCCGACGCTCGCCGCCGGCCCCGCGCCGCGCGTCGAGGGCTCGCCGGTGATGCGCGGCGCCGGCTACGCGTTCGTCACGACCGGGATCGCCGCGGTCGTCGTCGGCGGCGCGTCGGCCGCCCTCACCTACGACCGCGCGCGTACCGTCGCCGCCGAGTGCGACGACGCCGGCAACTGCAGCCGCCTCGGCTACGACGCGGCGCGCTCGGGCGCGCTC
>JAEUKG010000316.1 GCA_016794325.1 Myxococcales bacterium
TCGAGCGCCTCGGCGAGGGCGCGGGCGGCGAGCTTCGCGAGCTCCGGCGAGTCGTTCACGCGTCACCTCCCTTCGCGGCGACGAGGCGGGCGGCGAGCTCGGGATCGGCGCCAATGCGCTCGTGCAGCTCGCGGCGGCCACGGACGAGGCGCGACTGGGCCGCGGCGACGGAGCTCTCGGTGATGCGGGCGACCTCGCGGAGGTCGTAGCCGAGCACGTCGTGCAGCACGAACGTCCACGCCTTGGCCTCGTCGATGTGATCGAGGTGCCGCTTGATGCGCGTGAGCAGCTCACGACCCTGGTTCTGCTGCTCGGCGCCGCCCTCGCGGCTGGGCACCGACAGCTCGTCGAGCGCGATGCCGTCGAAGAGCCTCCGCTCGGTCTGGCGCCGGCGGATGTGCTTGTAGACGAGGTGGGCGGTGAGCGTCTGCGCCCAGGAGTCGAGCGAGCAGTCGCCGCGGTAGCGGTCGATGGTCGAGATGAGCTCGATCATGGCCGCCTGCCCGAGGTCCTCTCCGTCGCGGTCGCCGTAGCCGAGCAGGCGGCCGACGGTGCGCGCGACGACGGGGCGCAGCCGAACGTAGAGCGCGGTCGCGGCGTCGGGATCGCCGTCGCGCAGCGCAGCCACGAGCTGGCTGTCGTCGAGCGAAGGCGCGGAGGGGGATCGTGGGGAGCAAGGTCGCGACCGACCAGCCGGAGCTTGGGACGAGCTGTCATTCCGGCCGCCATCGATTGGAGTACCCCGACCTCGCCTCCGCAAGGCAACTTTCGGCGCGGCGCGCGAAGCGGAACATGTCAGAACGTGAGCCGCAGGCCCGCGCTCCCCAAGAGGCGCACCGGGGGGATGGTGGTGACCGGTGCGGAGCGCACATACACGTCGGTCTTGCCGAAGGCGACCTCCGCCCCCAACGACCCGAAAACGCCGGCGTTTTCGGCGAAGCGAGCCGCGAGCACCGCGTCCCCGCGAGCGCCCGGGAGCAGACGAGCGGCGGTGACCGGCTCCGGCTCGTCGCCCGAAAAGTGAGAGAGACGGTCGTAGACGAGCACCATCGCCGCGCGGGCGCCGAGCGCGACGCGCCGGCGGGCGCCGATCCAGCGGACGTAGGTGGGGCCTGCCCCGAGCGAGCCCGACAGCGCGTTCGCCTGCGCGGCCGAGACCTCGCCGAAGCGGAGCGAGCCGAGGAGCGTCACGCCGATCCCCTCGCCGCGCGGCAGCCACGCGCCGGCGAGCCCCACGCCGAGCGACGTGGCGGGGCCGCCCACGCCGACGGCTCCCAGCGCGCCGAGATCGAGCTGGTAACGGCTGGGCTTGAACGTCGCCTCGTCGCGCGACGCGTCGGGACCGGGGGAGGGGGGAGGCCCGGGCGGTGGCGGCGGGGGCGGCGGGGGAGGCGGGACGCGGCGGCTCCCGTCGACGTCCTCTTCCGGCAACATCGACGCGATGGCGAAGCCCGTCGTGCGCCCGCGCTCCTCCGGGAGGTCGGCGGGGGCGAACTGGATCTCACGGTCGAGCCACCGCTTCGCGGCCACCCGGAGGAGGCGCACTTGCACGCGCCGCGCGTCTCCGTGCCAGGTGACGATCGCGACCGCGTGCGCCTTCGCTGCGTCGGTGCGCGAGAGCTCGTCCTCGGCCGGCGTCGGTGTGTCTTTGAGGATGACGGTGGCGTCTGCTCCCAGGGCCGCCGAGAGCGCCCGCGCGGTCGGCAGGCGCGCCTCCGCTTCCTGCGACGCCACGTAGACCACGACGACCAGCGCGGGGAGCACGCCGGAATCAAACGACTCTCGGGCGGAGGAGCACAACAGAAAAAAAAACGTCCGAGGGCCGCCTGGTGTGGTCGGGGTCGCGGTACTACCGTGTCGGACGTATCCGATTCCCTGGGGGCACGTACGAGAGAGCCCATGATCTTGAATCGCCCGCGCGCTCACGCGCTCCGCGTCTTCGTTCTGGCCGCTTCCGTGATCGCCGCCTCGACGAGCCTCCTCGCCTGCACCCACGTCAAGCCGTACGAGCGCGGCAAGCTCGCGCATCCCAGCATGACGGCCGATCTCTCCGGGCCGGCGGCCGTGCACGTCTACGACGTCCACGAGGGCGCCACCGGCGGCGGCGAGCCCGGCGGCGGTGGGTGCGGCTGCAACTGACCTCACCGTCGTGCTAAGGGCGCGGCGGAGAAGAACGAGCGCCCCGTGATCGGTCCCGGCCACGACCTCCCCCAAAGCCGCCCCGCGCGCCTCTCGGGCGCGCAGGGCGCCCCACGTGGACTTCCTTCGATGAGACGACTGTCATCCCTCGCCGGCCTCGCGCTCGTGCTCGCAGCGGCGAAGACCGCGGGCGCGGACGCCACGCCGGGCGAGGCGCCGCCGCCCGACGCGCCGCCCTCCGACCGCGGAGCGGAGGCGAAGGCCGAAGCGCCGGCGCACGAGAGCGCCATCGACAAGCGCGCCTCGATATCCCTCGGCGGATACCAAGACTCGGCCGCGGTGAGCGCCCTCACGCCGACGCTGGCCGGCGGCGTCGAGAGCCCGACCGCGGGGTGGGGCGTCGACGGCCGCTACCTCGTCGACATGATCTCCGCCGCGTCGCCCGACATCGTGGCGACGGCGTCTCCCCGGTGGACCGAGACGCGGCACGCGGGCGCGCTCGGGGCCCGCTACAAGCCCGGCAACTTCGGCGGCGGGGTGAACGCGACCGGCTCGTACACGCCGGACTACCTCGGCCTCTCGCTCGGCGGCAACGTCGTCCTCGATCTCGACGAGAAGAACTGGACGCTGGTCGGCGGCTACACCTTCGGGCGCGACACCGTCGGCCGCACCGGCACCCCCTTCGCGGTGTTCGGGCGCCCCGTCGGGTTCCACTCGGGCACGTTCGGCGTCACGCGCCTCCTCGGGCCGTCGTCGGTGCTGTCGGTGGTGTTCGACGGGATCGTCGAGCGCGGCGATCAGTCGAAGCCGTACCGCTACGTTCCGATGTTCGCGCCGGGCACGGCCGACACCCTCGCGCCCGGCGCCAGCAGCGACGACGTCGCGCGCCTGCGCATCCAGGCGCGCCCCCTCGAGCAGCTCCCGCGCGAGCGCGAGCGCGGCGCGCTCACCGCGCGCTACTCGCTCCGCGCGGGTGCGGTCACCCTCCGGGCCGAAGAGCGCCTCTACGCCGACACCTGGTCGCTCTTCGCGTCGACCACCGACGTGCGCGTCCCGATCGACGTCGGCTCGCGCGTCATGGTGTGGCCCCACGCGCGCTTCCACGTGCAGAACGGCGTGAGCTTCTGGAAGCGCGCCTACACCGCGACCTCGAGCGCCGACCTGCCCGCGTTCCGCACCGGCGACCGAGAGCTCAGCCCG
>JAEUKG010000137.1 GCA_016794325.1 Myxococcales bacterium
CGCGGTCGAGCCCAGCGAAGCGTGCAAAGTGCAAGGGAGCGGCGGCCCGGTGCAGAAGCCGGTCTTCGTGCGCAACGTCAAGACCGGGGAGACGGGCTGGTTCGCGAGCCCGGCGGTCGTCGATCTCGACAAAGACGGGAAGAAGGAGATCGTCGCCGCGCTCTACAGCACCAAGGTGTTCGACGCCTCGGGCAAGGAGCTCGCGAAGGGGACGGCGACGAAGGGCCGCGTCTACGCCCCCCACGTCGTCGCCGACCTCGACGGCGACGGCACGACCGAGATCGTGGTCGGCGGCAACGAGGGCACGGTCGCGGCGTACGAGTGGGCCGGGGGCGCGCTGCGGGTGAAGCAGGGGTGGCCGGCGTCGACGTGCAGCGCCGGCCAGTGCCCGGAGGCGCGGGGGATGGCGGCGGGCGATCTCGACGGCGACGGCAAGATCGAGGTCGCGGTCACGACGACGAACACGACGAAGGACGGCGCGCAGGTCTTCGTGTTCTCGCCCGACGGCAAGCTCTTCGCCCCCGGCGGCAAGGTCGGGGCGTGGCCGCGCTACGACGCGAAGACCCCTGGCGACGCCGACTTCAACGGGCAGGGGAACCAAGGGTACGGGTGCTTCGGCGAGAACGTGGGGATCGGCAACGTCGACGACGACAAGGATCTCGAGATCCTCGTCACCTACGACAACCACCAGATCAACGCCTTCAAGGCGGACGGCTCGTCGATCCTCGCCTCGGATTGGTACACGAACCGCGCGACCCAACACGCGGGCAAGCGCTTCGGCTGGGGCCAGTTCATCCGCTGGCTCGACCCCAAGGTCGAGGACGATCACTACCACGCGCACACCGGCGAGTGGCCGAACGTGAAGACGACGATGTGGCTCCAGTGGACGGCGTCACCCCCGAACGTCGTCGACATGGATGGCGACGGCAAGAACGAGGTGGTGGGGATCCCCAACGCCGAGATGAAGGAGCCCTACGAGACCCAGGCCTACGCGTTCATGGTGCTCGAGGGCGCGCACGGCGGCGGCGCGCGCTCGGCGCGCCGGCTCCCCGGCTTCGAGGTGCTCCCGGTGTCGGGCAAGCCGGCGGTGCGGGCGTCGGACGACTACTACCCGCCCGACGGCATCCCGGCGCCGACGACGGTGAGCATCCTCGGCGACAAGAAGCCCGAGATCGTGGCCTCCATCAACGACGGCTTCGTCTACGCGGTGGGCGAGGGCGGGAAGGTGCTCTTCAAGTACGACTTCGCGAAGGGGGCGGCGAAGACGTTCGCGTCCGAGGTCGTGGTCGCGGACCTCAACGGCGACGGGCGGCCCGAGCTCGTGTTCGGCACCTACTCGCTCGAGGCCGACGGCGGCCACCTCGTGGTGCTCGCCAACACGGGCGAGCTCCTCTTCGACGTGCCGCTGCCGAACCAAGGCAAGAACGGCAACGGGATCGGCGTGCCGGCGGCCCCGACCATCGCCGACCTCGACGGCGACGGCGCGCTCGAGATCCTGGTGCAGACCTTCGAGCACGGCATCGACGTCTTCACCGTGCCGGGCTCGAAGGACAACTGCCTCCTCTGGCCGACCGGGCGCGGCGGCCTCTTGCGCGCGGGGACGAGCGCGTGGACCGCGCGCTGATCGCGCGCGTCACATGAACGGCAAGCGCGATCGCGGCTCTCCGACGGGGAACGCGGCCGCGATCTCGGCCACCTCCGCGTCCGAGAGGACGAGATCCCCGGCGTCGGCGTTGGACTCGACGTGGGCGAGCGTCGACGCCTTGGGGATGGCGAAGAGCGCCGGACGCCGCACCAAGAAGCGCAGCGCGACGGCGTGGGCGGTGGCCTGGTGGGCGCGGCCCACGCGCTCGAGGACGCTGCGCCGCCAGCTCCCGGCCTCGGCGAACTGCCCCGACCCGAACGGGCTGTAGCCGACGACCGCGATGTGGTGGCGCTCGCAGAACGGCAAGAGCACGTGCTCGATGTCGCGCTCGCCGAGGTGGTAGAGCACCTGGTTGCACGCGATCTGGCGCTCGCCGACGAGCTCGAGCGCGGCCTCGAGGTCGGCGACGTCGAAGTTGCTCACCCCGAAGGCGCGGATCTTCCCCTCGTCGCGCAGGGTCGTCATCGCCCGCAAGGTGTCCTCGAGGGGGAGCGCGCCTCGCCAGTGGAGCAGATACAGGTCGAGGTGATCGGTCCGCAGGCGCTGGAGCGATCGCTCGCACGCGAGGATGGTGCCGGCGTAGGTCGCGTGCTCGGGGCGCACCTTCGAGGCGAGGAACACGCGGTCGCGCACCCCCGCGATGGCGTCGCCGACCAGCTCCTCGACGACGCCCGCGCCGTAGAGCTCCGCGGTGTCGACGTGGGTCATGCCGAGCTCGATGCCTCGGCGCAGCGCGCGGACGACCTCGCGGGGGTCGTCCCGCTCCATCTGCCAGGTGCCCTGGCCGACGACCGGCACGAGCGCCTCGAGGGGGCCGAAGTGGCGCTTCTGCATGCGGGGGGCATTCTTTCACGAACCGGCGCGGAACGTCACCGGCTTGTCGGCCGGGTAGGCGAAGAAGCGCCCGCGATCGAACGACGCGATCACTGCCACGACCGGGTAGCCGCCGGTCGTGGGACCGTCGGGGCCGAGCACGATCGGCGCGCCGTCGGGGGGGACTTGGATCGCGCCGACGCCCATCGGTCGGCTCGGCGCCTCGGCGCGGTGGGTGACGGGGAGGGGGCCGCCTTCGAGGCGGACGCCGACGCGGTCTGCGCGTCGGGAGGCCGTGAACGTCGTCGCGAGGAGCGCCGCGACGGCGGCGTCGCCGACCTCCGCGACGTCGGGGCCGAGGACGACGGTGACGGCGCGGCCCGTGTCGATCGGCGGCACGCTCGGAGACGCCACCCGGGCGGCGCCGCCGATCGCGAGGACGTCGCCGGCCACGAGGAGGCGGCTCGCGCGAGCGTCGACGGGCAGGCCCACCATCGTCCCTCGGCCGCCGAACAGCAGCGGGGCGTCGAACCCGCCGCGGACGGCGACGACGCCCACCCGCGTCTCGCGGGGCGGTTCGAACGACGCGACGTCGCCGGCCTCGAGCTCGAACGTCCGCCCCGTCTCGTCGCCGAGGGTGACCTTGCCCTCGGCCCGGAGCCGCAGCCGCGCCGCGTGCTCGATGGCGAGCGCGCCTGTCGGGTTGTCGACCGCCGCGTTCGCGCGGGCGAGGAGCTCGGGGCTGAGCGCGCCGCCCGGCGGGATCCCGAGGTGGCGCAGCCCCGGGCGCCCGCGGTCCTGGAGCGAAGAGTATCCCAGTACGGATAGTATGGAGAGGGCGCTCATCCGACCCTCACGAGGGTGACGCGGGCCCCGGGCGTGAGCGCCGCCGCTTCTCCCTCGAACGGCGCGAAGCCGACGGCGCGGCCGAGGAGCCACCACCCGCCGGGGCAGGCGGTGGGGTAGATGCCCGTGAACGCCGAGGCGACGCCGAGGGAGAGGGCGGGGACGCGCGCCCTCGGAGTGGCGCGGCGGGGGAGGTGGAGCTCGGGGGGGCTGCCCCGGAGGTAGGCGAAGCCGGGGCGGAAGCCGACGAACGACACGACGTAGCTCGCCGCCGCGTGGCGGGCCGCGATCGCGTCGACGGTGAGGCCCGTCCGGGCGGCGACCTCGGCGAGATCGGGCCCGTCGTACGCGACCTCGATCGCCACCGTCGCGGCCGCGGCCGCGGCCTCGGCCGGGGGCGTCGGCGCGACCGACGCGAGCGCCTCGGGGGCAGGGGCGGGGCCGGCGAAGTAGACGATCGCGTGGGTCTCGGTAGCGACGACCTCGACGGCCCCCGGCAGCGCGAGCAGCGCCG
>JAEUKG010000514.1 GCA_016794325.1 Myxococcales bacterium
TCGGGCACGGGCACGGGCCTCAGGATTGATCGCATCTCTCGGCGGATTCTCGCGCCTCCCAGCCTTCCGCCAACATCATGAGCTTTTGGAGGGCGTGACCGAGGGTGCTCCAGCCGGGGCGACCATTGCTCTTCTGGTGACCGCCGAGTCGAGCCAGAGCGTCTTCGATCTCGAGGTTCGTCGAGCTGGTCGAGAGAGTGCGTTTCGTCTTGAACGAGAGGACGCGGAGCTCTGTCGGCGTGAGCAGCGTGCTTGGCTCGGTCGGGCGCAGGCGAGCCTGCGTCCGAACGTTGAGAAGCCGAACAGCGATCGGAACGAACATGCCGAGCGCGACGAGCATCGCGTCGTAGCTCTCGAGCTGTCGCCGCTCGACTTGGCAGCCGCTCTTGAGAGCCTTGAAGTATTCCTCGATCACCCAGCGGGTGCGGTACCCATCGACGATGGCTTCGATCTGCTCGACTGTGTCGATCGGCTCGCTTGTGAGAAGGAACCACTCGACGGGCTCTTCCTCAACCGGCGGCCGCGGTTCCGTAACCATCACGAGGTTGATCGGGAGGGTTTTCGGGCCAGTTCCAGGGTCGGGGCGCATCAAAGTGACCTCGCCGGCTCGGACCGAGAGCTGCGCATCGCGCTCGGAGCGTGGAGGGAGCTTCGAGGCGATCTTGCGGCCAGCGCGAGCCCCCAGGTGAACCTCTCGTTTCAGCAACACCGGCTTCCGTGCGAGCACCTCGTGAAGTGAGCGCTCGCCCGCGATCGTTCGGTCGTGACAGCTGCGAACGATGAAGCGATGTTGCCCGGCCATCATCCCGGCGAGCAGGTCATAGTTGTCGCCCTCGCGGTCCATGACGTGGATGCCGCTGACGTCGGCGGAGGCCTCGACACCGCGAAGCCATCGCAGCGACTCGCGGTTCGGGTCCTTTCGCACCTCGCGTGTGCTGGGTCGCTTCCCTCCCGCATCGGTCTTCGATGGCTCCTGCCGAGTCCAGGTCTCCACGGCCAGCACGCCGTGAACGTCGCGTTCGGGCGTGACCGCGAGCGACGTGTGCATGAAGAAGCCGTTGCTACCCTTGGTACGGGTGCGGCCCATGTTTTTTCGATCCGTCGAGAAGACGAAGTTCGTGGTGTCGTGGAGGATCAGCACGTCTCCCGACCTACAGCGTTTCACCGTCGCCTGGCGATGGGGACCGAGCACCCCTCGCAACGAAACCTTGTCGTTGTTGAGGAATCGGTAGAGCGCCTCGAGCTGGCTTGGATCCTCGAAGATCTTCGGGAAAGCGAGGGCTGGACTCCACTCGAGCCTCTCCACCAGATCGACCAGCCGCACGGCCAGCCGACGGTCGCCGAACTTCGCTCCCTCGAACTCCACACGAATGCTCTCTGCCATCGCGGCGCGCTTTGATCATGATCCCGTGCGATTTGCACCAGAATTGTGTGGGATCTTGAGGCACGGGCACGGGCACGGGTTCGTGACTCCTATCGGAGTGACTACGTATGGTGCAGTGCGTCAAAGCGGTGTAACGTCAGTGCGATGGCGCTGCCGACGCCGCGAGGCCTCTACGATCCCCGAGCCGAGCACGACTCCTGCGGCCTCGGCTTCGTCGCCGAGACGCGCGCGCCGGCGTCGCACGAGGTGGTCGAGCGCGCCCTCGTGATCCTCGAGCGGCTCGCGCACCGCGGCGCGATGGGCGCCGATCCCGAGAGCGGCGACGGCGCCGGGATCCTCCTCCAGATCCCGCACGCGTACTACGAGCGCGTGCTCGCCCGCGTCGACGAGGAGCTCCCGCTGCCCGGCGACTACGGCGTCGCGATGTGCTTCCTCTCGCGCGACGGCGCGCGGCGCACGGTCCAGATGCGCACCCTCGAGAAGGTGGTGCGCTACCACAACCAGAAGGTGGTCGGCTGGCGCGACGTCCCCGTCGACCCCCGGTGCCTCGGGCCCGTCGCCCGCGCGGACATGCCCCACGTGGCGCAGCTCTTCGTCGCCCGCATGGGGCCGCTGCCCACCTTCGAGCGGACCCTCTTCATGATCCGCAAGCGCGCGGGGCGCGAGCTCACGCGGCTCGGCGTCGGCAGTGATTTCTACGTCGCGAGCTTCTCGTCGAAGACCGTCGTCTACAAGGGCCTCATGCTCCCGGGGCGGCTCCGTGCGTTCTACACGGACCTGGCCGAGGACGACGTGAAGAGCAAGCTCGCGCTCGTGCACTCGCGCTTCTCGACCAACACGTTCCCCACCTGGGAGCGGGCCCACCCCTACCGGCGCATCGCCCACAACGGGGAGATCAATACCCTCCGCGGCAACCAGAACTGGATGAGCGCGCGCGAGGCCTTGCTCGCGTCGCGGGCGTTCGGCGAGCACCTCGCCGACATGAAGCCCATCATCCGCCCCGGCGGCAGCGACTCGGCCTCGCTCGACAACGTCGTCGACTTCCTCATCGCGAGCGGGCGCTCGATCGCCCACGTGATGATGATGCTCGTGCCCGAGGCCTGGGTCTCGGACCCCAACATGGACCCGGACGTCCGCGCGTTCTACGAGTACCACGCGGCGCTGGTCGAGCCCTGGGACGGCCCGGCCGCGCTCGTCTTCACCGACGGCGACTCCATCGGCGCGATGCTCGACCGCAACGGCCTCCGCCCGGCGCGGTGGATGATGACCGAGGGCGGCACCGTCGTCCTCTCGAGCGAGGCCGGCGTCGTCGACGTCCCCGCGGAGACGGTGGTGCAGCGGGGCCGCCTTTCGCCGGGCCGCATGCTCCTCGTCGACACGAAGCGCGGGCGCGTCATCCCCGACGAGGAGACGAAGCGCGCGGTGTCGACGCGCCAGCCGTACGCCGAGTGGCTCGCCGACCACAAGATCGAGCTCTCGTCGCTCCCCGGGGTGACCCAGATCCACGCGCTGTCGTCGAGCGAGGCGCGCTTCCACCGCCGCGCCTTCGCCTACAGCCGGGAGGACCTCGAGGTCATCCTCGCGCCGATGGCGCGCGGGGGCGAGGAGCCGGTCGGGAGCATGGGGGCCGACATCCCGCTCGCGGTGCTCTCCGATCGCGCGGTGCCGCTCTACCGGTACTTCAAGCAGCAGTTCGCCCAGGTCACGAACCCGCCGATCGATCCGATCCGCGAGGACCTCGTGGTGCAGCTCACGAGCTTCCTCGGCGGCGAGGGCAACCTCCTCGAGGAGAGCCCGTCGCAGTGCCGCCTCGTCGAGCTCGCGCACCCGGTGCTCACGAGCGAGGACCTCGCGAAGCTCGCCCGCGCGGCGCGCCCGGCGGGGCCGGTGCCCCAGAGCGGCGAGCTCGTGCTGAAGGTCCTGCCCGCGCTCTTCGACGCGCGGCGGGGCGCCGCGGGGTTCGAGGCCGCGCTCGCCGAGCTCGTCGCGCGGGCCGAGCGCGAGGTCGACGCGGGCGCCTCCATCCTCGTCGTCTCGGATCGCGGCGTCGACGAGGCGCACGCCGCGCTCCCGATGCTCCTCGCGGTGTCGGCGGTGCACCACCACCTCGTCCGCGCCGGCAAGCGCGCGCGGACCGGGATCGTCGCCGAGGCCGGCGACGCCCGCGAGGTCGCCGACGTCGCGCTCCTCATCGGCTACGGCGCGGGCGCGGTGAGCCCCTACCTCGCCCTCGAGACGATCGCCGACCTCGCGCG
>JAEUKG010000561.1 GCA_016794325.1 Myxococcales bacterium
CGCGCTGTCTTGGTGAACCGCACCAGCCCCTCCGGCGTCGTCACCGTCGTCTCGGTCTGCGGGCGCAGCATCCCCCACAGGCCGTCGTCCAGCGTCTTCGTCCGCGTCACCGTGCCGTCCGCCGCCGTCGTGGCGCTGCTCGCGTCTTGCCGATTGCGCACCACCCGCGACGTCGCGCCGCTCGGGCCGACCACGATCGTCTCCTCCTCGCCCGTCGGCAGCTCGTGCACCGTGTAGCTCGTGCTCCGGCCGAGCAGCGTTGACCGCGTCACCGTGTACCCCAGCGCGTCGAACACCTGCGCGAAGCCCTGCGTCCCGCCGCTCGGGTCCGCGTCCGCCGTCAGCCGACCGTCGGCCCCGTAGGTGAAGACGTGGAGGCTCCCCCGCGCGTCGCGCATCTGTCGCAAGAGGCCCTGTCCGTCGTGGGATAGCACCACCGCCTCGCCGTTCGGGTTCCGGACCTCGGACAGATAGCCGTTCGGATCGACCGCGAGGTTCGTGACTTGCCCGAAGGGCGCCGTGATCGAGAGCGGGCTGCCCGCCGCGTCGCGCTCGATGCGCGTGACCCGCCCGTCGCCGTCGGTGAGCGTCGCGATCCGGCCGCTCTCGTAGCCGAAGCTCACGACGAGCCCCCCGGTCCGCGCCTCCCGCGTGTCCTGGTGCCTGCCCGACGCGTCGAACGTCCACACCTGCGATCCGTCGTCGCTCGGGATCCGATACAGCCCGCCGCTCTGCGCCGGCAGGAGCGGCCCGAGCCGCCTCACTCGAGGCGGATAGCCGCACGAACTGGCGTCCGACACCACCAGGCTCCCGTCGGGCGCCGACGTCACCGCCGACGCGCCCCCTCCGCCCGCAAAGCGCGTCGCCAGCGCCGCGCCCGAGTCGGTGCACGACGGCGCGAAGTCGGCGTGTTTCCCCGCCACGAGCGCGATCGCCCCGCTCGCGTCCACCACCCGCACCGCGTCGAAATCGAGGATGTACAGCGCCCCGTCGCGCCCCACCGCCAGCGACGCCGGCGTGTTGAGCGTCGCGCTCTTCGCCGGGCCGCCGTCCCCCGAATATCCCGGCGCGCCCGTCCCCACGAACGCGTGGATGAGCCCGCCGACGTCCACGCGACGCACCGTGTGCGTCGAGACGTCGCCGATGTAGAGCTGCCCCTTGCCGTCCACCGCGAGCGAGATCGGCGTGCCGAGCCCCGCCGCGGTCGCGAGCCCCTCGTTGCCGCTGCCGAGCGCGTCGAAGCCGCCGTGCCCCGCCACCGTCGTGATGATCCCGTCCACCCCCACCGCACGCACGCGGTGGTTCGCCGAGTCCGCGACGACCACCGTGCCGTCGCCGCTCACCGCGAGCGCGCCGAGCTCGCTCCCGAACACCGCGTCCACCGCCGGCCCGCCGTCGCCGCTGTACCCCGTCGCCCCCGTCCCCGCGAACGCCCGGATGATCCCGTCCTTCACCACCCGCACTCGCCGGTGGCTGCTATCTGCAACATACACGCTTCCGTCGCGCCCCACCGCCACCGCCACCGGGTGCAGCTGCGCGAGCAGCGACGGCCCGCCGTCGCCGTCGTCCAGCGCCGTCCCGCCTCGCCCCGCCACCGTCTCCAAGATCCCCGCCGGCGTCACACGGCGCACCAGCC
Source organism: Myxococcales bacterium (assembly GCA_016794325.1). Lineage (GTDB taxonomy): Bacteria > Myxococcota_A > Polyangia > Polyangiales > Polyangiaceae > SXNL01. Next base: position 1,637 of record JAEUKG010000561.1, read on the forward strand.
CTACGCTCGTCTCGGCGAAGTAGAACGACCCGTCCGGCCCGTACGCCCCTCCCGTGATCTGGAAGATCGGCGCCCCCAGCGCCGGTGTCCCGCTCGGCGTCGGCACCCCGCTCACCGGGAGCGCGCCGCCACCCGCCGTCGTCTCCACGCGCCGCACGTCGCCCACGTAGTCGCGCCTGCCGTCGCCCTTGTACAGCGTCCCCGTCGCCGGATCGAAGACGTGGTGCGACGACAGCTCGAAGCCCCCGAGCCCCTGCGCCTTCGCGTCCAGGCTCGAGACCAGCACGTTCGTGGTCCGCGACACCACGATCTCGTTCGTCGCCCGATTGCCCGACAGCACCGACGGCCCAGGCTGCGCCCACCTCTGGCTCGTCCGGTATACCCCCTGGTACGCGTAGCCGATCGTGATCGCCACCGTCTGCCCGCCTTGCACCGGGCGACCCCACGCGTCGGTCTTGTCCCACACGAAGTCGAAGCTGTCTTGCGTGCGCGGGAAGCTCGCCTGCCACCGCTGGCCCGCCACCTCCACCGTCGCGTCGATGCGCTGCACCATCGCCGGCAGCGGCGTCCCCGCGTTGAGCGGCACCACGATCCGCGCCTTGCGCCCGGGGTTCCGATCGCTCGCAGAGTGCAGCGAATGCGGCGTCCCCACCACCGGCACGCTCTCGCGCAAGATCTGGCTCTCGCACTCGAGCAGCGACCCCTCCTCCTCGCACGGGTCCTTCGGCGGCTGCGGCGGCTTCGGTGGGTTCGGATCCGGCTCCGGCGCGTCGTCCGGCGGCGTCACGCCCCAGTTGAAGTCGTACGCGCTGAAGTGCTGCACCTGCACGCGCCACAGGCTCTTGCCGCTCTGCCCCGCGTACAGCCCCGCGAGGAGCGCTTGCTCCTCCGGCGTGATCCCGTGCGCGGCGAGCGCCGCGCCCGTGTCTTCGACCCCGTCGCCGCTCACGTCGAGGTGCGCCGCGCCTCCCGCCGTCGACAGGATGGTCACCACGACGCCGCTCGGGGCCGCGATCCACGCCGACTTCTCCCGGTCGTAGTGCCCGACCGGCACCACCGTGCCCGCGGGGAAGCCGGTGAAGTCGTCGACGTACACCGCCACCGGCTGGTTGAAGCTCACCCGCGAGACGCCGGCCGCCTCGGCCTCGTCGATCGTCAAATCGACCGCATACGTATAGCCGGTGCCGGGCGGGAGCTCCGCCGGCATCGCGAGCTTGCCCGTCGGGCCCACGGTCCGCTCCGTCGCGCGCACGGTCCACGTCGGCGACGCGAGGTCGGCGAGCGTGCCCGGCGCGAAGACCACCGTGGCCTCGCGCGTGCCGTCGGCGTCGCTCTCGGCCGTCCCCCGCGCCACCTGGTACCCCGCCGATCCGGGGACGATCCGCGTCTTCTTCGTGTCCCGGGGGATCATCACCACGTCGCCGAGCGCCCCGAAGTGACGCGTCGTCGGGTCGATGCGGCGCTGCACCTGCAGAAAGTCCGGCGCCGACAGCTCGACCGAGAGCGGCGAGCCGCCGTTCACCGCCAGGTCGAAGAAGCCATCCCCGTGCGTATAGGTCCACCCGTACTCCGGGTGCCCCACCACCTCCGCCCGGACCCCCGCGAGCGGCGCCCCCGCGCGCGAGAGCGCCCGCCCGCGCACCACGCTCTGTCGCGCCGCGGCGATCGCACCCGGCACGACCCCGCGTTGCGGCGCGAGAGCGCCCGTGAAGAGGAAGCTCGTCGCGCTCGCGAAGTCGGTCGCGACCGTCGGGTCCACCGAAGGCGGCGCGATCGGCGCGCCGCAGCCCGGGATCGGCGCGTGCGTGACGCCGCTCGCGAGCGAGCACGAGTCCACCGTGCACGCGTCCTGGTCGTGGAGCTCGGGCGCGAGACCCGGCACGCACGCCCCCGCGCTGTCGCACGTGGAGATCCCCTGGCAGACGTCGCCCCCGCACGCGCTCCCCGCGGGCAGCGGCGTGTGCACGCACACGCCCGCCACGCACGCGTCCGCCGTGCACGCCACGCCGTCGTCGCAGCTCGCGGGCACACACGTCACCCCCGCGTCGACGCCCGCCTCGCCCGCGTCTACCGCCGCGTCC
>JAEUKG010000567.1 GCA_016794325.1 Myxococcales bacterium
CCGCGCACCGGGATGTTCCTCCTCGTGCTCTTGCTGCTCGTCCTCGTGGGCGCGGTGGTCGGGCTGTACTTCTACAAGCCCCAGATCTTCGCCGGCCGCTTCGGCGACAAGCCCACCCCGACGCAGACCGCGGCGCCCTCCGTCTCCGCGGCGCCGCCGCGCTGCAAGGTGTCGCTCACCGTCGCGAGCATCCCCTCCGACGCCGAGGTCCTCCTCCGCGTCGGCCAGGCCCCGGTCGACGTCGAGCGCATGCCCCGCGGTCCTCGGCTCGAGTTCGTGGCGACGGCCGAAGGCTACGCGCCGAAGCGCACCGTGATCCCGAAGGGCGCGGCGTGGGACACGGCGCCCGACGGCAAGCCCCGCTACGAGCTCGCGGTGCAGCTCGATCCGACCAAGGCCAAGCCCGGGCAGCCGGATCCCTGGCCTCCGGGCGAGCCCGGGAGCGAGGTCGGCGGCTCCGGGCAGCCGGGCACCGTGCACATCGTCGCGACCCCGCGCGGCGCCGAGATCTGGCTCCTCGCCGGCGTCGGCCCGCAAGCGCAGATCGATCAGCTCCGCTGCGACGCGGACGTGGAGGTCCTCGTCGCCGGCAAGACGCGGCAGCGGCTCAAGGTCGCCCAGAAGGACATCGAGGGTGTCCCGAGCGATCCGCTCGGCATCAAGGCCGTGCGCATCAACGTCCAGCCCGAGCCGAAGTGACCTGCCGTGACCGACGCGCTGCGTGAGGTCAGGCGAGCGATCGGAACCGTCATCCGCGGCAAGGCTTCGGTGATCGACGACGTGCTCGTCGGCATCCTCGCCGGCGGGCACGTGCTCATCGAGGACGTCCCCGGGGTCGGCAAGACCACGCTCGCGAAGGCCATCGCGCGGGTGTTCGACATCTCGTTCGCGCGCGTCCAGTTCACCCCCGATCTCCTCCCGTCCGACATCACCGGCACCGTGCTGCTCGATCCGAAGTCGGGCGCGCTCTCGTTCCACCGGGGGCCCGTGTTCTCGAACCTGGTGCTCGCCGACGAGATCAACCGCGCGTCGCCCCGCACCCAGTCGGCGCTCCTCGAGGCGATGAACGAGGCCCAGGTCACCGTCGACGGGACCACCCACCCGCTGCCGGAGCCGTTCTTCGTCCTCGCGACCCAGAACCCGTCGGACTACCAGGGGACGTACCCGCTCCCCGAGGCCCAGCTCGACCGCTTCCACCTCCGGCTCTCGGTGGGCTATCCCGATGAGGATGAATCGCTGGCGATGCTCTTCGCCCGCCAGCGCGACAACCCCCTCGAGCAGCTCACCCCCGTCTGCGACAAGTCCGCCCTCCTCGCGATGCAGGCGAAGGTGCGCGACGTCGAGGTGAAGCCGGAGGTCGCCCGCTACATGCTCGCGATCGTCACCGCGACCCGGCGCTCGTCGGAGCTCGCGCTCGGGGTGAGCCCGCGGGGCGCGCTCGCGCTGTTCCGATCCGTCCAGGCCCGCGCGTTCCTCCGCGATCGGGCGTACGCGTCCCCCGAAGACGTCAAGGCGCTCGCGACCGCGACCCTCGCCCACCGCATCCAGCTCCGCGTCGAGTCCGTCCACGGAGGCGGGCGCGGCGACGCCGTGATCGAGCGGATCCTCGGCGCGGTGAGCGTCCCGACGTGAAGATCGACTGGGCGCGCCTCAACTACATCCTCATCCCGACGCCGCCGCGGGCGGCGGGCGCGCCCGGGAAGCCCCTCCCCCGCGTCGTGCGCGTGTTCATCGGCATCGGCCGGTCGCTCACCGACACCGGTCGGGCGATGCTCGTCGCGACGTTCCTCGTCGGCGCCCTCTCGCTCGACATCTCGCGCACCACCGCCTACGTGCTCTTCGCCGTCCTCGCGGGCGTGGTGTACACGTCGCTCGCCGCCGGGCGCCTGCTCTCTCCGAAGGGCCTGTCGGCGAGCCTGCGCGGCCCGGCCCGCGCGGTGGCCGGGGAGGACGTCTCGTTCGTCGTCGTCGCCAAGAACGACACCGACGAGGCGCGCGAGGTGCTCGTCGTCCGCGGGCCGTTCCTGCCCCACTTCGGCGAATACGTCCGCCGACCCACGGTCGTCGAGTCCGTGCCCCCGTCCGGCGAGGGGACGTCGATCGTCACCTTGCGGTTCACCCGCCGCGGCGATCTCCACCTCGATCCGTTCCGGGTCGCGCGCCTCGTCCCCCTCGGCCTGTCGACGGGCCCGGCGGTGGAGACGGAGCCCCTCCGGCTGCGGGTGGTCCCCCGGCCCGCCAACGTCACGCGGGTCGACGTGCTCGGCGCCGCGCGGCACCAGCCGGGGGGCGTCCCGCTCGCCTCGCGCACCGGCGAGTCGATGGATCTCAAGGGAGTGCGGCCCTACCGCCCCGGCGATCCGCTCCGAGACCTCCACGCCCGGACCTGGGCGCGCACGGGGACTCCGTTCGTGCGCGAATACCAGGAGGAGTACTTCAGCCGGGTGGGCGTGGTGCTCGACACCGACGCCTCCGACGAGGCGTCGTTCGAGGCCGCGGTGTCGCTCGCGGCGGGCGTCGTCGCGCGCCTCGCCCGCGGCGAGACCCTGGTCGACCTCCTCCTCGTCGGCGACGACCTCTCGGACCTCACGATCGGGCGGAGCCTGGGCTTCCTCGATCAGGCGCTCGACGCGCTCGCGGTCGCCGAGCACAAACCGGGCTTCGACGCCGCGCGCCTCGTCGCGCGGCTCGCGCCCTACGCCGGTCGCCTCTCGGCGGTCGTGTTCGTCACCACGAGCTGGGACGCCCGCCGCGCGGAGGTCGTCGCGGCCATCGAGGAGCGCGGGCCGGCGGTGCGCGCGATCCTGGTGGGCCGAGGCGAGGGGCCGTTCCAAGCCGTCGACCCCGAGTCGATCGAGCGCGGGGAGGCGCTCTCGCTGTGAGGCGGCGCGCCGTCGCCTCCCTGCCGCACGCGATCGTGTGCGGGACCTTCCTCGCCTACGGCACCCCGGCCGCGCTCGGCGTCGTGCTCACCGCCGCGTTCGCGATCGCGATCGCGACCGGCCCCCGCGCGCGCCCGGGGCGCTTCGGTCAACTGGTGTGGCACGCGCTCGCCCTCGTCCTCGGCTTCCTGGCCGCGCGCCAGGTGGATCCCGACACCGGCGTCGCCGACGCCCTCGCCTGCGCCGCCCTGACGACGCTCGCGATGCGCAAGCTCGTGGTCGCGCCCGCGCGCGCGCCCGCGGTCGACATCACGCTCCTCCTCGGCGCGCAGACCGCGATCGGCGAGGCCCACCGCGGCTGGCCGTACGGCGTCGCCTCGGCGATGCTCGTCGCCGCGATCGTCGGCCAGAGCGAGCCGGGCGCGGTCACGCGGCTCCGGGCGCGCGCGGGCGTGCTCGCGGTGATCCTCGCGGTGGCGGCGGTGGTGACCGGCCTGCTCCTCGTGGGGCTCCCGTGGTTGAACCGGCTCACGAACCGGCAGATCACGAGCTACGTCGTCGCTCACGCGCGCACCGGCTTCGAGGGCCGCGTCCACCTCGGCCCGTCGAGCCCCATCTACGAATCGAACGACATCGTGATGCACGTGGACGGCGCGCGCGCCGACTACCTGCGCGGGCGCGTCTTCGACGTCCTCAGCGGCAGCACCTGGTACGGGACCCACACGAGCGATGCGCCGCCCGATCGCGTCGTGACCGGCGGCGCCGCGACCACCGTCCACCTGGTGTGGCCGGGCCGGCAGCGGTTCGCGCCCCTCGGCGCGACCGTCGCCGGGACGCGCGTCGACGGCTACGGCGTCATGAGCGGCGACGTCGTCGGCGAATACGCGGTCGTGCCTGCCGAGGTCGTCGCGATCACGACCGACGCCGATCTCCGCGTCCCCGAGCACCTCCGGCCTCGCCTCGAGGCCGTGGCGCGCGAGTGGACGCTGGGCGCGACGACCGACACCGAGAAGCTCGAGCGCATCCACCGGCGCCTCCGGACCGACTATCGCTACACCCTCGCGCGGCGGCCGGCCGCGGGCAACGAGCTGCTCGACTTCGTCTTCATCTCCCGCGAGGGCCACTGCGAGTACTTCGCGAGCGCGCTCGCGCTG
>JAEUKG010000576.1 GCA_016794325.1 Myxococcales bacterium
CGATGTGCTGAAGGCCATCGTCCGGCGCGGGCACCTCGTCGGCAACCACACCCGTGACCACCAGCTCCACGCGCAGCTCGCGCCGTCGGCGATCGCCGCGCAGATCGACGACTGCGCGGCGTCGATCGAGCGCGTGACCGGCGCGCGCCCGCTCCTCTTCCGTCCGCCGTTCGGGCGCCTCGACCCCCCCGCCCGGCGCGCCGTCGCCGAGCGCGGCCTCGATCTCGTGCTCTGGAGCGTCGAGGTCCACGACATGGAGCGCACCGACGTGCGCGACATGCTCGTGAGCCTGAAGACGCAGCTCGACTTCTCGCGCGGGGGGATCATCCTCCTCCACGACATCCGCCCGAGCACCGTGCCGCTCCTCGCGGCCGCGCTCGAGGCGCTCGAGGCCGCGCCGTTCGATCCCAGACACCCCGACCGGGTCGGGTACGAGATCGTCGACCTGCCGACCTACATCGCCGCCACCGCGGCGTCGCCTCAGCCGTACCCGAACCGCGAGGCGCTGCAGAAGGACCGGCTCGAGCGCTGGCGCAAGCTCCACCCCGCGCGGCCCGCGCCCGGCGACGACGTCATCGCCGACTGACGGCCCGGGAGCCACGACGGCGCCGACGCGTCGCGGCGCGACCGCCGCTCGCGCCCGTGCGGATCACCGCTCGTTCATGACGTCCGCGACCTCGCCCACCGACAAGACGCCTCGGAACAAGCGCAGCTGGTCGATCTCGCCGTTGTAGCGTTGAGCAGCGCTGGAGTCCTGCCCGATGTAGACGGCGCGGAGCGCGGTCAGGGGCATCGTCACCGGCCCCACCCCGCTCGCCTTGCCGTTGACGAACCACTGCGCGTTCTTGCCGTCGCTGGTCAGGGCGATGTGCGCCCACTGCCCGAACGGCACCTCGGTCTCTGCCAGCACGAAGCCCGAGGCCGCGAGGAACTGGAAGCGCCGGCCGTTGACGCGCACGTAGGCCGACGGGCCAGAGGAGGACCAGAAGACGAAGATCGTGGGGTTGACTCCGCTCACCGCCGCGCGGGAGCGGACCCACGCCGTGAGCGTCACGCCGCCGCCGACGTCGATGGTCGCGGCGGACGCGACCGTGCAATGGTCGTCCACGCCGTCGAGGCTGATCGCGCCGCGCACCTGACCGGAGGTCCAGACACCTCCGCCGACGAGCGTGGCGTCGTGCCCGCGACCGGAGGTGTCGCGCGCCGTCGTGCCCGAGGTCTCGTCGAAGAGCCACTCGGCCTCGAGCTTGCTCCGCCACGCCGGAGGGGCGGCGTCGCCGCCCTCGCCGGCCTCCGTCGTGCCGCCGGCGTCGAGCGCCGCCGCGTCGGGGGGAGCGGCGCCGGTGTCGCCCGCGAGGCCGCCGGTGTCGACGAACAGCGTACACCCGTCGACGAGAGCCCCGACGAGCACGGTCGCAGCGAGGCGCCGCCCGAGATCCCTCCGAGGCCAGACCACCGATCCATGGTACACGAAGCGCGCGCTCGGCGCCGCGGCCCGACGCCGCGCCTGAACGGCGCGCTCCGCGCATGCTACGAAAGAGGGATGGGCAGCGCGCGGCAGGCTCGAGTCACGCGCCCGGTCGCCGTCGCCGGGTGCCTCGCCGCGCTGCTCGCCGCGTCGCCGTCGGCGCGCGCCCAGGGCTTCGCGCCGACGCTCACCGGCGACGCGGGCGAGCCCACCTACGACCGGCGCTTCGAGCCTATCCGTCGAGGGATGCTCGTCGAGGTGCCGGCGGGGGGCGCCGCCGAGGGGCCCTGCGAGAATCGGGAGGGTGGGACCGGGCAGTGGCGCCTCTTCGAGCCGCGCATGGCGACCACCGCGTCGTTCCAGACCATGCGCTCGGTGTCGCTCTCTCCGCGCCTGTCGCTCGTCGGCTTCAGCCGCGGCGGGTGCGCCTTCGACGGCGTCGCGGGCGGCGCGATGGTCTTCGCGCAGCCGCTCGCGCGCGGCTTCTCGCTGCTCCTCAGCGCCGGCGCGATGTACGCGCCGCACTATGGGCCCGGCGGCACCGGGGTCTTCCAGCATCAAGCGCGTGTCGACGTCGTGACCCCGACGGGGCTCGCCGTCGGGGTGGCCGCCAGCCGCGCTGGCCCTCGCGTGACGGTGACGGGCGTCTGGTAGCGCGCCGCGCGCCTCTTCAGCCGCCGGTCATGCTCTCGCACAGCTTGGCGCCGTCGCCGGTGAACTCGCCGTCGCGCGCCTCCACCGGGCAGAAGCCGCCGCGCCGGATTTGATCGACGAGCTCGACGATCGCGGGCCCCGACCACTCGCGCTGGCCGTCGAAGCGCGCGCGGATGACGCCGCGCTTGTCGATGATCCACGTCTCGGGGTACATGCTCGTCCCGTAGCGCCCGCCGACGACCTTGCCGTCCGGGTCCATGAGCACGGGGAAGGGGACGTCGTCCTTGAGGATGCTCTTCAGCGTCTGCCGGACTTGTTCGGCGTCTTCGTCGGCCGACACGGTGACGACCGCGACGTCGCCCATCGGCTTGAGCACGTGGGTGAGCTCGGCGATGTCGGGCATCTCCTCGAGGCAGGGTCCGCACGTACGCGACCAGAAGTTGAGGACGACGACCTTGCCCTGGTAGCCCGAGAGCGAGACCTTGTGGCCGCGGAGGTCCGTCAGCTCGAAGTCGGGCGCCTTCCGGTTCGCGCCCGCGTAGTTCGGCTTGAGCAGGCACGTCGCCGCGCATCGCCGCCGGAGCTCGCCGTCGCGCGACGTCGACACGAAGCTGAAGACCAGGAGCGCGGCGACGGTCACGAAGCCCGCGTAGGCGGCGTACTTCGCGAACGGGGCTTGTGTCTCTGTCGCCATGGCCGGACCCACTCTACCACGGGCGGCGGCGCGGGCGCGCGCGGCGATGGAGCTCGGCCGT
>JAEUKG010000591.1 GCA_016794325.1 Myxococcales bacterium
TCGCGCTGGTTCTTGCCCATCTCCTCCTTGATCTGGGAGTTGATGCGCTCGCGCATCTTGAGGATCTCGAGCTGGCGCGTGAGGAGCTTCAGCACCTTGCGGATGCGGTCCTTCACGTCGGTGGTCTCGAGCAGGCCGGCCTTCTCCTCCACCGGCGCGTCGAGGTTCGCCGCCACGAGGTCGGCCAGCGCGCCCGGCGCCTGGATCGAGTCGATGAGCGAGCCCGCCTCGCGCGGCAGCTCCGGCATGAGCTGGATGACCTGCTTCGCGATGTCGCGCAGGCTCATCGAGAGCGCCTCGGCCTCGTCGTCCTCGAGGCCGCTCTCGTCGAGGCGTCGGATCTTGGACTTGAGGTAGGGGGCGGTCTGGGTGACGTCCTCGAGCCGGATGCGCGTGAGCCCCTGGAGGATCAGCGAGTAGTTGCCGCTCGAGTGCTTGAGCGCCTTGAGCACCCGCGCCGCGCAGCCGACCTGGTGGAGGTCGTCTTGCCCGGGATCGTCGGTCGACGGGTCCTTCTGCGCGAAGATCGCGATGATCGGCGAGGGGAAATTGTCGACGTCCTCGACGAGGGCCACGGACTTCTCACGACCGACGTCGAACGGCGCGACCGCCCCCGGGAACAGCACGGCGTTTCTGATGGGCAGGACGGGCAGCTCGTCACCGAACTGGATCGCCTCTTCGTCCTTGTCGCGCGGCGGCGGCGGGGCCTTCTTGTCGGACATCGATGACCTCTCTCTCGACAGAGATGGGTGTGACCTCACGGGGTGCCCCGCAAGGCAAGGTTCGTACGATATTGGGATTATCTCCCCTTTTCGCGCAAAGAGAGCGAAAAAAGGACCCGCGCACCGAGCTCGACCGCGCGCGCGCCGCGTGACGCGTGCACGCGCTCGCAGACGCGCCGCGAACGGGCGGCGCGGGGGGAGGGTCACGGTTGACCTCGCCTCCCTCGCCTAGCGCCAGGCGCGCCGCGCACGCGAAGCTGCGCCGAACGCGCCCGCGCCCGCGATCGCGCGGGCGCGTGCGCGTGGCGCATCGCGTCAGCTGGGCGAGGAACCTCCACGAACGCGCGGCTCGGGCCGCTCGACGGCCGCCCCGAGCGCGGGTCAGACGACGACGGGTCGCGACGGCTCGAGGGTGTGGATGCAGAGCCCGGTGGCGACCTTCGGGTAGAAGAAGGTGCTCTTCTGGGGCATGACCTCCCCCGCCTCGGCGACGGCTCGCACGTGGTCGACGGGGGTCGCGTTCATCAAGAAGAGCGCTTGGCCTTTGCCGCCGCGGAGCTCGCCGAGCGCGCGCGCGGCGTCCTGCGGGTAGAACAGGTTGGTCTTCGCCGCTTGCGCCTCTTTCGTGATCCCGAGCACGCTCTCGAGGATGGCGCCGTGAAGGACGGCGACGTCGGTGAGCCGGAGCGCCTCGGGGAGCGCGCCGAGCACCGGGTGCGAGCCGAGGTCTTTGCCCGGCTTGCGCGTGACGACGACGACCTCGCCGCTGCGGCCGCACATCGCGAACGCGTTGGTGGCGGCGCCGGCCTCGCGGATCGCGGCGAGCGCGGCGTCGGCGGTCGCCCCGGCGCCGAGATCGCGCACGTCGAACCACGCCGCGAGCCCGTCGACCGCCGCGCGCCACGAGAAGCCGTCGAGCGAGTGGACGTGCCGGTGGGTCGGGAAGACGACGAGGTTCG
>JAEUKG010000598.1 GCA_016794325.1 Myxococcales bacterium
CGCGAAGCGCTGGAAGTCGGCCTGCTTCCAGGCCTCGGTCTTGTGATCGTGGCACTGGGCGCACTGGATCTGCACCCCGAGGAACGTGCGCGACGCGTTGCCGGCGAGGTCGACCGGGGCGTCGTTGAAGCGGAGCGCCCAGTTGACGGCGGGGTTGATGTCGCCGTCGGGCTCGTCGGCGCCGCCCGCGGGCGCGGCGCCGGCGTCCGCGCCTCCGCCGGCCATCGCGCCCATGGGGGTCGTGGACGCGGCCGGCATCGGGGCGAGGGCGCGGGCGCGGGGGCCGCCGTTCGAGTTCTGTCCCACTCCGGATACGAGCTCGGTCACGATCTTGTCCCACGAGGTGCCGTCGGAGAAGCGGGCGAGCAGCCAGGCGCGGAACGCGGCGCGGTCGACGGTGGGCTCGCGCACCTCGCGGCCCATGAGCACGTCGTCCCAGTATTCGGCCCAGTGGGTGGCGTACGCGGGCGACGCGAGGAGCGAGTCGACGAGCCTCTTCCGCTTGTCGGGCGCGGCGTCGGCGGCGAAGGCGCGCGCGACCTCCGGGCTCGGGATCGTCCCCACGATGTCGAGGTACGCGCGCCGCACGAACGTCGCGTCGTCGGCGACGGGCGCCGGGGTGAGGCCCTCCTTGGCCCACGCGGCCTCGAGCATCCGGTCGACCTCGGCGGCGGCGAGCCCCGGCGGAGGGGTCGGCGGCGGAGCGGCCGAGGCCGACGCCGACGCCGACGCGGCGGGCGCGGGCGGCCGGGCCGGCGGCTTTTCGGGCCCGCCGCAGGCGGCGAAGGCGGCGAGGGAGACGGCGAAGCAAGGGACCCAGACGACGGAGCGACGTCGCATCATGAGAGTGTGCCCATGCTAGACCGATGCGCCCGCTCGCCCCGGGTAAATCTACGTAAACCGGCGGGGTCGGATATCGTAGGGGCGTGCGCGAGCACCCGATCCGAGCCCTCCTCCGCGTGCTCTTTCGACGCGTCGTCGGGATCTACTTCCGCGACGTCGAGGTGGTCGGCGAGGTGCCGGGGCCCGAGGTCGGCGGGCGCGTCTTCGCCGCGAACCACGTGAACGCGCTCGTCGATCCGATCCTCGTGCTCACCAGCACCGAGTGCGTGATCTCGCCGATCGCCAAGAGCACGCTGTGGAAGATCCCGGGCCTGCGCTGGCTCCTCGACGCGGTGGACGCCGTGCCGATCGTGCGGCGCCGCGACGTCCCCGACAAGAGCGAGAAGGACAACGACGCGGTGTTCGAGCGCATCGCGAAGCACCTCCGCCGCGAGGGCAACATCCTCATCTTCCCCGAGGGGACGAGCCACAACGAGCCCAAGCTGGTGGCCCTGCGGTCGGGCGCGGGGCGCATGCTCGCGCGCGCCCACGCCGAGGGCGGGCGCCGGCTCACGTTCCAGGCGGTGGGCCTCGAGTTCGAGGAGCGCGACATCTTCCGCTCGCGCACGCTCGTCGTGTACGGCCCGGTGCGCGACGTCGACGCCCTCGGCCTCTCGGGCGACGAGCTCGCGGCGCGGGTGATGGAGCAGACCAAGGCCGACCTCTCCGAGCTCCTCATCGAGGGCGAGACGTGGGAGGACCGGCGGCTCGTGGCGCGCGTCGCCGAGCTCTTCGCCCACGAGGTCGGCGACGACACGCTCGAGGGGTGGAGCGCGATCGGGCGCCGGGTGGAGCAGGCCAAGCGCCTCCTCGAGCTCGGCGACCGTGAGGCGCTGGGCGGGGTGCGCGCCGCGGTCGATGCATACTACATCGAAGTGGAGCGCGCGGGCCTCACCGACGACGTCGTGGTCTCGGGCGTGCTCCCCAAGGGGCCGGGCCGGGCGCTCACCGGGCTCTTCTTGCTCGCGGTCCTGCCGCTCGCGCTCGCCGCGGTGCCGCTCTACTACCTGCCCTACCAGCTCCCGCGCTACGTCGCCCGGCGCCTGTCGGACGAGCGCGACGTGGCGTCGACCTACAAGCTCGGCGTCGGGCTCCTCGTGTACCCGGTGTGGCTCGCGCTC
>JAEUKG010000605.1 GCA_016794325.1 Myxococcales bacterium
ACCCCTTCACGCCGCCGCCCTCGCACTGAGCGCGCGCGGTGGGCACGTCGGGGGCCACGAGCCGGCTGGGATCGCAGCGGACTTCGGGCCCGCGAGGCCGGTGGGCGCGCGCCTCGACGCGGCGCGGGGCTGCGGCCGGCGAGGGGGCGGTGGGCTGGCACGCGGCGGCGAGGCCCGCGGCCGCGATCGCGAAGGCGAGGGCTCTCTGGGCCATACGGGAGGGTACGGCGAGCCGGCGCGCGGCCGTCCTCCGACCGCCTCGACCGCGTCGCGATCGCGAGCCCCGAGGACGTCCGCGCGCGTGAATCGAGGCTGAAACGTCGGGTCGCGCGCGCGCTCAGGTCGCAGGGGCGACGCGCACGTGGATCGCGACGCCGTCGCCCCCGACGGTGAAGCGCCCGTCGCCGCGCGCTCGCACGGCGTCGCCGGCGCCGAGCTCTCGGCCGTCGCAGGTGAGCGCGCCGCGCACGCAGTAGAGGAGCGCGTCACCGCCGGTCGCGAGGGTGCGCTCCGAGGTGACGTGGACGACGTCGCACCCGATCGCGTAGTCGCGCCGCGCGATGACGTTGAAGTCGCGGATCGGGCCGCTGGCGAGCTCGGCGCGGGTGACGTCGTCCCCGGAGAACCGGTGCGGAGCGAGCGGCGGCACCGGCACGCCGTCGAGCGAGAGTCCGTCGCCTTCGATCACGACGAGGACGCGCTCGCACCCCGAGAAGGCGGAGAACTCCCCGCCCTCGGACACGATCGCGGTGCTCACGCGCCACGCGAACGCGTCGATGGGCGCTCCTTCGGGCTCGACGAGGATCTGCTCGGTCACGCCGCGCCCGTTCTTCCACGGCATGCGCGCGTGAGCGGCGCGCGGGAGGAGCGAGAGCTCACGCGTCATCGCCCCTCGCGATCGCCGTCGTCGCCCGTTCGCTTCTTCCCGCGGCTCCGCGTGAGGACGAGCGCGACGCCGGCCGAGAGCCCGAGCATCCCGACCGGGTGGCTCGATCCGTCGCAGCCCGAGCAGCCGCCGCTGCGGGGAGACGGGTTGTACGCGCGCGAGTGGCGCGGCTCGACCGGCGCGACCGGCGGCGCGGCGTCCTCCGCGGCGGCGACCGGCGCGTCGGTCGGGGCGGCGGTGGGGGCGGCGCTCGGCGGGGGCTTCGCGAAGCGACCGGCGTCGCCGTCGTCGCTGGCCTTCGCGTTCTTCGGCGGGAAGCCGCGCTGCGGTCCGCCGTTGGCCGGCTTCTTCGCCGCGCGCGCGACGCCCCGCGGGAGGCAGACGCCGGTCGGATAGCACGTGCGTCCGGCGGCGCAGCTCCCGGCGTTGCACACGTCGTCGTAGAAGAAGTCGTGCCGCGGCGGATCGAAGTGCCGCGGCGGCGCGCCGAGCTCGTTGCCGCGGGGCGCCGGCCCCGCGCCCCAGCCCCACTCGACGAGGCGCTCCTCGCCGCAGAGATCCTGCGCCTTGCACTCGGCGCCGTCCGGGCACGTCCCCTCGCGCCCCGGATCGCACAGCGAGAGCACGCACTGCCCGCCGAGGATGCCCGTCCACCCCACCGGGCAGCTCGTCGGCGCGTTGGCGACGCACCGCGGCCCCGCGTGGCTCGTGACCGGCGTGTGGCCTGGCGGGCAGGTCTTGGGAGGCGGCATCACCACGTCGGCGAGGGCGGCCGGCGCGAGAGTCAGCGCCGCGAGGGCGGAGGCGAGGGCGAGGGCGATGCGCATGGTTGGGCTGTCCGGCGGGCGAGGAGGCGGGCGCTCACGACGCGACGTCGACGAACGATCCCGAGGTCGCGCGTCATTGTCGTTCCAAGTCGCCGAGCGGCGCAAGGCGTCGCGCCGCCGAGCCGGGGCGCAGGCGCCGATCGGGTCGCGCCTCCGCGCGAGGACGTCGACGTCTCCGGGGCGAGACGCTCGCGGACCGAGGCTCGCCCTCGCGACGCCTGGCTGGAGGCGGAGAGGCCGCGATCCTTCGCGACTTCGAGCCCGGGTGACGTCCGACGCGACGTTGGCCGGCGGGTTGCAACGTCGCCCGAGCGGAGGAGACGAAATGAAGAAACGTCACGTGGTGGTCGGAGCGTTCGTGTTGGCCGCGGTCGGCGGCGCCCTCTCGGTCGCTTGCAGCGCTCCGGTGGAGGAGCGCACGAGCACGGACGCGCAGCGGCTGGGAGCGCTGCCGGTCTCGAAGACCGCGAAGGCCCTCGGCATCAAGACGTGGAAGAGCAAGGCGAGGTCGCGCGGCGACTTGATGCACCTCGTGGCCCACACGTCCCAGGGGACCGTCGGGACGGTCCGCGTGCACGACACCACCGCGACCACGGCCGCGATCACGATCGGCGAGCGGGGCAAGCTGACCCTCGAGGCCAACCGGGTGAGCTGGTCCGGCATGAGCGAAGACGACTCCAAGCTGTTCGTCGCGTTCATGGAGGGCTTGGCGATGGTGTCGCCGCCACCGGCCGCGGACGCACCTCCAGCCAAGGCCGGGTCGGTCTCGGTGAAGGCCTACGATCAGGACGGCATGTGGGTCCCGGACGACTCGCCCGCGGCCTACACGGGCTCGGGGTCGATGTCGTTCGGCAGCGATCCCTACGCGGCCCCGGGGTCCAGCGCGACCCTCTGGGAGAAGTGCAAAGGCTCGACCGCGACCGGCACCACGAGCGGGCCCGAGGGGTCGGCGAGCCTCGAGTGTCTCCTCTACTTCTGGTACTGGCTCCGGCCGGTCGTGGGTCTCCCCGCGAAGTGCGACTACTCGACCCAGTGCCCGCCCGGCTACGGCTGCTCGAAGTCGCTCTACGACATCCAATACGGCTATCCCGGTACGTGTACGCCGAACGGCGCCAGCGGCGGCGGCGGCGGCGGGAGCATCGGGGGTGGCGGCGGCGTCCCGATGTGCTGGGAGGCCGACTGCGTCCAGCAATACGGGAGCACGGCGAGCTGCATGCTCGGCGTTTGCATGTTCGGGACGCAGTGAGCTCGTCGCCGCGCCTCAGCCCTCGACCGACATGACGCGGAGCGTCCCCCGCTCGTCGAGGTGCTCGACCGTCGCGCCCACGTCGAGGAGCGGGCGCCGCTCCCGCCTCGCGGTGAGGCGGTCGGCGAACGCGACGCGTACGCGGCGGAGCGGCTCCCCGCTCGGGAGGTGCCCGACGTGCAGCGCCCGTCCGATGGACCACACCTCCCACGGGCGAACGCCGCCGCCGGCCCCCCGACCCGCGGTGTAGAGCGCGGTCATGCCGCTCTTCGAGTATCCAGATAGGGATAGCGTTGGCGCGCCGCGCTGGAACACCTCCCACTCGGAGCTCGTCGGCGCCGCGAAGTCGTAGCGCGCCGCGCCGGGGCGGGCGAAGCGGGCCATCGCCCACTGCCCGTCGGCGATCGCGTCCAGGAGGTCGAGGTTCGTCTCCGCCGTCATCGCGCGGCGGAAGATCTCTCGCCCCTGGACGCGCGCCACCTCCCAGCGCCCCGCGGCCATCGCGGCCTCGGGATCGTCGAACGCGTAGCCGAGCAGGCTCCGATCGGACACGACGACGTAGGAGCTCTGCCCCACGACGGCGAGGTCGGGCAGGCACGGGATGTCGCCGCCCCACGCGATCCGCGCTTGGGCGACCCAGTCGCCGCTCCCCGACACGAGCCCGCACAGGAGCTCGTCGAGCGCGCGGACCCACCCCGCGGCGCGGGCAGGCGCGGTGTCGAGCACCGTGACGGTGGCCACCGGCAGGCCGCTGTCGGCCATCCACACCGCGGCGTCGTAGAGCCCGTCGTGTCTCCAGCGCGGCGCGGGCGGCGAGAGCGTGGGCGCGAACAGCGGCCTCGGAGAGACCGAGCCGGTCGCCGAGCGGCGCTCGCCGAGCGCGCCGTCGACGGCGTTCGGTCGCGGCCACGGGCTCCGTTGGAGCCCGAGCCAGAGGAGGTTGGCGGCGTACCGCACCGGCACCGGGCGGAACACGATGGTGAGCTGGAGCTGATCGGCGACGCGGAACGCGATCTTCTTTCGACGAGAGAGCTGGTTCACGATTGCGGCGCCGCCCGGCGCGACCGCCGCGGGGGGCGCGCCGTCCTCCTCCGTCGGCGGATGAGCAGCTCGCGTACCAGCGCCCGCGCGCGAGCCTGGAGGCGTATCTCGTCGAAATCAAAGGTGTAATTTGTGACCGAGGCGCGCTCGAGCGGGGGGCGCGCCCAGGTCGCGCCCCGCCGCCGCCTCGCCGCCCAGCGCTACTTCGTCCGCGGCGGCGGGCAGAGCTTCTTCTGCGGAAAGAGGGTGTTTCGCTGCTCCTTGATCGGCTCTCCGCGCTCGTCGACGACGCTGATCCTGGAGTCGGCGTTCCAACGCACCGAGAAGCTTCCCTCGCACCGCTCGCGCTCGATGAACTCCACCTCGGTCATGGTCAGCGCTCCCGGCTCCGCGACGTACACGATATGGTTGCAGCTCCAGAAGCCGCCCCGGTAGAGGTGAGCGGACTTGCCGTCGGGCCCCGCCGCCGACGCGTGGTGGGTCGGCTCGAAGGGCCCGCGGACCATCACGGCGAGGCTCTCGCAGCCGCCGACGACGAGCACCGCGCCGAGCAAGACGGCGAGCGCTTGCCCCGACGAGAGCTTGGACGGGACCGCGCGGAGCGATCCCGCGCGGCGCGCGAGGAGCCACGCGAGGAGCGCGACCGACGCGCCCACGAGGACCATCGCCGTGGTCTGCGCGCGGTCGACCGCGGGGACCCACCGCCGATAGCACTCGGAGGGGCCGGCGAGCTCGACGGCGACCACCACCGCCGTGAGCGCGACGTCGACGGCCGCGACCGTGCCCAGCGCGACGAGCACTTCGCGAAAGCGAAAGAAATTCGACGGTGACGATTCCATGCCCTGTCCGTCACCCGAGCGTACCGCGACGTTCCCCTCGCATCGTCGTGCGGTTCGAGGCGCGGCGCGAGCGGCTCCGCCCCGCCCGTCGCCGGCGGGTTCACCCGCGACCGCCATGTACGCACCTCTCGTACCTACCTAGCTAGCCCCGGACGCTCGGGGGACGGGGCAAACCGCTTCGCGAAGTCGAGGCCGCGTCCTAGAGTCTCCGTCGATGTCGGACGACGAACGAGGGAGCGTTCGGGGGGTGGGGTCGGCCGTCGACCGGAGGCGCGCGGCGCGCTGGGGAGGCGCCGTCCTCGCCCTCGTGGCTCCTCTCGTCGCGCTCGGGGCGGCGTCGTGCTCGACGGACGACGCGGCGGCGACGGCTCCGCCGAGCTCGGCTGCGGACGCCGGCGGGCGAGACGGCGGCGGCGACGTCGCGCCCCTCGGGCCCAAGCCGGACCTCGGCCCGAACGACGTCACGATCCTCGTGCCGCTCCCGGTCACCAAGGCGACGCCGGTGATCATGCGCGGCGACGAGCTCACCGACGACAAGAGCCCGCTCGTCCCGCGCGCGCTCTTCGATCGCGTCGCCGGCGTCGGGGCGTCGACGCCGGACGTGTCGGCGGAGGCCTACGACCGACTGCACGTCGTCGCCGTGCGCTTCGACCTGTGCGACCACGGCGCGCCCGGTCCGTGCACCTTCGGCGGAGGCGCGCGCATGCGCCTCGTGCTCCAGCCCATTACCGACGGCTTCGGAGCCGACGACGTCGGATTTCATGTATTTTACAACATTCCCGAGGCCGAGGTCCCCCGCGCCGTCGCGTCGCTCGGAGAGCTGGCCCGCATCCAGGGCCCGACGCCAGGGCCCGTGCGCCCGAGCCCCGCGCTCGTCGCCGGCAACGCGGAGTACGCGAAGGCCCTCCGCGCGTTCGTCGCGAGGTACGGCGGCGAGGCGAGCTTGGTGCGCATGACGCTCAACGCCCAGCCCATCTTCGCGGCCGCGATTCGGTGGACGTTCCGCGGCGTCGAGAAGAAGGGCGGCGCCTTCGAGGACATGAAGATCACGGGGACGAGCGAGACCCTCCAAGGCGTCATCCTCCTGAACGAGGCGTCGTACCAAGTGACCCCCCTCGTCGACACCCCCGCCGGGCTCGCGGCGGCGATCGACAAGGCCAAGTTCGACGCCGCCCCCGAGGCCGAGAAGCGGGCGATGCTGAGCGCCCTCGCCGCCGTCGACAACCCGCTCACCCACGGGCCCGACACCGTCGCGTGCGTCGCCTGCCACGCCTCGACGGTGGTGGCTCACACGCGCGCGAAGGCCTCGGGCATCGATCTCCGCAGCGTCAGCGGCGCATACACGTCGACCCGCGACCTCGCCGTCTCCGGCGGCAAGTCGGCGACGACCGATCGCACCCTCCGCGCCCTCGGCTGGCTCGGCAAGGAGCCGATGATCTCCCAGCGCGTCGTGAACGACACCGCGCTGGTCCTCGACGACCTGGCCCGGCGCTGAGGCGAAGGATTTCGCGGGCTCGCCGTGGCCCGAGGCGTCGGCGGCTTTCTTGTATTGAAACATCCTACCCTGCTTTGCTATGGGCAGCTCCCCGTGCCGCCCGCCCTCCGCCCCGTCGCCGTCTTCGCCCTCGCCAGCGCGCTCGCGCTCGCGTGCGGGGCGTGCGGCCCGGCGTCGGAGGCCGAGGCGTCGCCCACGATCACGCCGGTCGACACGCTCGCGGAGCGCGACGCCCTCGAGTCGGCCCCCGAGAGCGTGGAGATCGAGGGCACGAGCATCGCCGTGACCTCCGCCGTGTTCCTCCCGTCCGAGCACGGCGCGAGCAGCCGCGGCCTGCGGGTGTCCGCGACGCTGCGCACCCGCCGCGGAGAGGGCCTGCCCGCTGGGCTCGCCCTCACTCAAGTCTACGTGGTCCGCGGCGCCGACGTCTGGGTCGCGCCGGTGGGCGCGGGCGCTCGCCCGAGCTCGCTCCGCGGCGTCCTCGAGGGCGGCGCGCAGAACGGGCCGACCTGGCGCGTCGGCGAGCGCGTCGACGTCGTCGTCCGCGTGCAGATGGCGAACGACGGGTCGGCGTTCCTCGCGCGCCGCGCCGTCGCGATCGCCGCCGCCGACTGAGCCGCTCCGCGGTATCATGCGCGCGTGACCGACGACGCGCCCCCGGACCGCACCGACCCCCCGCCGCAAGCGCCGCTCGCGCGCTACACGGGCCCCGACGCCGCGGCGCCCTACCCGCTCTCGCGGATGGCGCCGGCGTTCGACATGATCGACGTCGCGCGCGAGATCCAGCGCGCCGACGAGATGCTCGCCACCGTCACCGGCGGCAAGCTCTCGCTCATCGCCGATCAGATCCGGCACCTGCAGGACGAGGCGCGCCGCCTCCTCGAGGCCGCGCGCCGCGACGCCGATCTGCACCGCGTGAAGTGCAGCTTCGAGAAGAAGCCCGGCGGCGTCTACCACCTCTATCGACGGGAGAGCGGCGAGGAGTACTTCTCGCTGCTCGCTCCCCACGAGTGGTCCACGAAGCCCCGCCAGTCGTTCGTGGGCACCTATCGACTCGAGGCCGACATGTCCTTCTCGGTCCTCGAGCAGGCCTGACCAGTACCAAGCGTCGGTGTGCCGGACAGCGATCCGGATGTCCGGGGCGCGATGCCCCCAGGGAGGGAAACTCTCATGAATTCGAAGATCTCGGTCGAGGAACGCGGGTTGCAAACCGGGCGGCCCATGCGCCGCGCACTCCTCGTTCCTTGCCTCGCGATGCCGGTCTTGGCGTCGCTCCTCGCTGCGTGTCCCGATCCCGATCCGCCGCTGCAGCCGCGCCCCGACGCGGGCGGTGACGTCGTCGCGCCGGCGACCCCCGCGTGGCGCACGGTCGGCTCGGCGCTGCCCGAGGCGCTCCTCTCCGTGAGCGGCACGTCCTCCGACGACGTCTACGCCGTCGGGGCCGACAAGGGCGCGGGCCCTCGCGTCTACCACTTCGACGGCAAGGCGTGGTCGTCGCTCCCCACCGGCCAGCGCGGCGATCTGTGGTGGGTCCACGCTATCCCGAAAGGCCCAGTCTTCTTCGCGGGCGCCTCGGGCATGGTGCTCCGCTACGACGCCGGCAAGTTCGAGCGCATGCCGACCCCCGGGCTCGCGAAGCAGACCGTCTTCGGCGTCTGGGGCACGAAGGCCGACGACGTCTACGCGGTCGGCGGCGCGAGCGGCCGCGACGGCTTCATCTGGCGCTACGACGGCAAGAGCTTCAAGGAGGAGCGCCTCCCCGACGACATGCCCCGCCTCGAGAACGGCGAGTGCCCGGGCCTCTTCAAGGTGTGGGGCGAGGGTGAGGACGTCTGGGTCGTCGGCGGCGCGGGAACGCTCCTCCACAAGAAGGGCAGCGGCCCGTTCAAGGTCGTCCCCACCAACGTCAAGGAGACGCTCTTCACGGCTCACGGCGCCGGCGGCAAGCTGTACGTCGTCGGCGGCGCGTCCAACGGCCGCGCCCTCGAGGTGGACGCCGCGACCGAGGTCGTTCGCGACGTGTCTCCGCCGGCGACCGCGCTCATCCAGGGCGTGTTCGCGTCGCCCAAGGGGGTGTTCGCGGCGGGCGAGCGCGCGCTCGTCTACCAGCTCGACACGCAGACGGGGCGCTTCACCGCGCTGCCCGCGCAGCCCGACTCGCGCGTGCAGTCGTTCCACGCCGCGTGGGTCAGCCCCGACGGCGACGTGTGGGCGGTCGGCGGCGAGGTGCTCTCGCCGTCGCTCGCGGCGGGCGGCGTCGCTCGCTTCGCGCCGAACACTATCCCGTCGATCACCGCTGCCGCGCCCGACGCCGGCGCCGACTCGGGGCCCCCGCTCGTGGCGTGCCCCGCCGACGTCGTGGCCGTCGGGGCCGACAAGTCGATCGCCCGCCGCTGGAACGAGCAGATCCTCGCGTCGATCCGGCGCGACCTCCCGCGCCCGACGGTCCACGCGCGCAACCTCTTCCACCTCTCGGCGGCGATGTGGGACGCGTGGGCGGCCTACGACGGCACCGCCGACGGAGTCTTCGTCACCGAGCGCCTCACCGCCGCCGACGTCGCGGCCGCGCGCAAGGAGGCGATCTCCTACGCCGCGCTCCGGGTGCTCACCCGGCGCTACCAGAAGGCCAACGGCGGCGACGTCTCGATCGCCTGCTACCGCGCGGTGATGAAGGACCTCGGCTACGATCCCGACGACGCGAACGACGTCGGCGCCACGCCGCGAGCGCTCGGCAACCGCATCGGCAAGGCGGTGATCGCGTACGGCGACGCCGACGGCTCGAACGAGGCCGCGAACTACGCCGACCCGGCGCCCTACACGTCGCCCAACCCGCCGCTCGTCGTCGACGCGCCGGGCATCACGATGACCGATCCGAGCATCTGGCAGCCGCTGAACCTCTCGGTCGCGGCGACCCAGAACGGCATCATCCTGCCGGCGGGCGTCCAGGGCTACATCGGCTCGAACTGGGGGAGCGTGAAGCCCTTCGCGATGACCCGCGCGAGCGCGGCCGACCCGTGGCACGATCCGGGTCCCGCGCCCGATTTCGGCCCGGCCATCAAGCCGCTCGTGATCGACGTCCTCCAGAAGTCGAGCTGGCTCGATCCGAACGACGCGACGACGATCGACACCTCGCCGGGCGCCTACGGCAACAACTCCCTCGGCAAGAACGACGGCGCCGGTCGCGCCACGAACCCGGTCACGGGCCAGCCCTACGCGCCTCAGGTCGTGCGCCGCGGCGACTTCGGTCGCGCGCTCGCCGAGTTCTGGGCCGACGGCCCCAAGTCCGAGACCCCGCCGGGCCACTGGAACACCCTCGCCAACGCCGTCGCCGACTCGCCGTCGCTCGTGCGCAAGCTGTTCGGCGCGGGCGCCGACCTGTCCCCGCTCGACTGGGACGTTCACGTGTATCTTGCACTGAACGGCGCGGTCCACGACGCGGCGATCACCGCGTGGGACGTGAAGCGCCGCACCGTCCGCGCCCGCCCCATCGCCCTCATCCGCTACATGGCGCAGAAGGGCCAGTCCACCGACGTCGGCGGCCCCGCGTACCACGCCGACGGCCTGCCGCTCGTGCCCGGCCTCGTCGAGGTCGTCACCAAGGAGAGCAGCGCGCCCGGCCAGCGCCACGCGCACCTGTCGCTCTTCGTCGGCCAGGTCGCGATCAAGACCTGGCGCGGCGAGCCCGGCGACCACGTCACCGAGCTCTCCGGCGTCGGCTGGGTGCGCGGCGTCGACTGGATGCCCTACCAGCGTCGCAACTTCGTGACGCCCGCGTTCCCGGGCTTCATCTCCGGGCACAGCACCTTCAGCCGCGCGGCCGCGGAGGCGCTCACCCAGCTCACCGGCAGCCCGTATTTCCCGGGCGGCTTCGCCGAGTTCGTCTGCCCCAAGGACAAGTACCTCACCTTCGAGATCGGCCCGAGCACCGACGTTCGGCTCCAGTGGGCGAGCTACTACGACGCGGCCGACCAGGCCGGACAGTCGCGCATCTGGGGCGGCATCCACATCGAGCCCGACGACTTCGTCGGGCGAACCCTCGGCTCGCAGGTGGGCAGCGACGCGGTGACTCTCGCGAAGAAGTACTTCGACGGCAGCTTCCGCTGACCCAGCCGGGGAGGCTCCCTCCTCCCAATCCGTCAGGCTCCTGACCGATCCCCAGTCCCCGGAGATAGTCAGGATCCTGACCGATCGCCGGCCTCCCGAGATGGTCAGGATCTTTACGTGAGGGTGTTCGGTGAGGAGACCGAGACCCGCATCGACCAAGGAAAGGTCGACTCGCAGGACTGGTGACCTCGCCGCGGGGGGCCGTAGAATGGAAGGACACATGCGGCACGTCGCCCTCGTCGCCCTCCTCACGGCGCTCGTCACCGGCTGCTCGATGACACCGAGCGCCGACGTCGCCACCCCCGAGACGACGCCTCCCGCGCCGGGCGTGCCGTTGGAGCCCTCGCGCGAGCCGCGAGCCTCCGGAGGAGCGACCCCGAACCCCCTCCCACCCGACGGCCCCATCGCCTTCTCCGCCGACGGTGAGCTCTTCACCATCGAGCCGGACGGCGCGGGGCTCCGGCAGCTCACGAGCACGCCGGAGGTCTGGGAGGTCGCTCCCGTGTGGTCCAACGCCCGAACCCGGATCGCGTACTTCGAGGAGCCCCGGACGTCGCACCGATGGAACGAGCCCGGCCGCGCCCTCGCCGTCGTATCCCTCGACGGAACGTTGGTGGCGAGGTTGCGCCCGACGCACGACGTCGAGGTGCCCATGCAACCGCCATCGCAAGCGCACTTCGGCCCCGACCCGAGCTGGCGGAGGGCGCTGTGGGCGAAGGACGACTCCACCCTCACGATACAAGTGTGGGCGGAGAACGAAGTCGCGGCGTTTGGACTTGGGCCGCACGAGTACTTGGCGTACGTGCCCTTGTCGTTCCCGGTCAATGGCGCCCCCGAGCAGCTCGTCATGTCCGAGAGGATGCCCACCTCTCCCGCCCTGATCCGTGATCCCTCGCGAGGCGCGCAGGGAGTTTGCTCCCTCCAGCGGTTCGACCACCCCGACAGCGCCGGCGGGGCGTCGTGCTTCCGCTGCGAGGGACCGGCGATGTACCGGACGAACTGCCTGGAGAGGATGAACCTCCAAGCCCTCGTCCCGGACGCGTGCGTCATCCGCTCGATGGCCCCGTGCGTCACGCTCGACCTCGCCGACCTCGACATCCTCCCCCACTCTCCAGAGGAGCTGTGGGCCTACACGCTCGTTCCGGTGGGGGTCATCGTCGCGCCTGCGGCCTCTCCGGACATCACGCTCGTCGCGCGGGGCGCCCGGATGCCGCGCTGGTCTCCCAACGGGGACCGGCTCGCCTACATCCGCGAGGACGGCATCTACGTGAAGGTCCTCGGTGAGGAGACCGAGACCCGCATCTACCAAGGGAAGGTCGACTCGCTCGACTGGTGATCGCGCGCCGCGCCCCTTGCGAAGCGTTCGCCGCGTGCGCATGGTGACGGGCCGGAGAGGCGGCCATGTGGGTGGGGCTCTGTCGCTGCCCAATTTCGCCCCAAAAGTGAACGGGTGGCCGTAACTACAACGGTCCTAAGAACAACTTCGAGCCTCGTCGGGTCCGCCTCTCCGCTCCGACCCCCAGTGGCAGCGCGGTTCGCGCGGTCCGCGCGTGCGATTGCGGGACCCCGGAGCCTCCAGGCCGCGGCCATCGCGGCGCTGGCGCGCCGGCGTCGCGCTCGGGTGGGAGCCGAGCCGTCCGAGTCGCCGCCATCCCCCGTACGACCGGTGGCGGCGCGTCGGCCTCGTGCCGTTGCTCCCGTCTGCTCTGGGCCTTAGGTGTTGGTCGGGGATGGAGCACGAGATCGAGATCATCGTGACCCTGACGGGCGCGCTTGCCGTCGCCCTCGCGCTCGGCCTCGTCGCGCAGAAGGCCCGCCTCTCCCCGATCGTCGGCTACCTCCTCGCGGGCGTCGTCGTCGGCCCGTTCACGCCCGGCTTCGTGGCGCACGCGGGCATCGCGAGCCAGTTCGCCGAGCTCGGCGTGATCCTCCTGATGTTCGGCGTGGGCTTGAACCTCCACGTGAAGGAGCTCGTCGCCGTCCGGCGGGTCGCGGTGCCGGGCGCGGTCGCCGCGATGCTGGCCGCCTCGGCCGCGGGCTTCGGAGTCGGCCGCGTGTTCGGCTGGGCTCCGGCGCAGAGCGTCGTCTACGGCATCGCGATCGCGATCGCGAGCACGGTCGTCGTCCTCCGGGTCTATGCCGACCGCGGCATCCTCCACGCGCAGCCCGGTCACATCGCGATCGGGTGGCTGCTCGTGGAGGACCTGTTCGTCGTCATGGTGCTCGTCCTCCTCCCCGCGTTCGTGGGAGGTGGCGGCGCATCGGGCGGCGCCATCGCCCGCGCGGTGGGCGTCGCGCTGGCGAAGATCGCGCTGCTCGTGGCCTTCACCCTCGTCATCGGAAGGCGGGTCATCCCGCCGATCCTCGGGGCGATCGCTCGGACGGGCTCCCGTGAGCTCTTCACCCTCGCCGTCCTCGTCGTCGCGCTCGGGGTCGCGGTAGGTTCGGCGAAGCTCTTCGGCGCCTCGATGGCGCTCGGGGCGTTCCTCGCCGGGCTCGTCGTGGGCCAGACCGATTTTGGTGGTCGCGCCGCGTCGGAGGCGCTCCCCATGCGCGACGCCTTCGCCGTCCTCTTCTTCGTCGCGACGGGGATGCAGCTCGACCCCGGCCGCCTCGCGGCGACGCTCCCCCTCGTCGCCCTGACGCTCGCCGCCGTGTTCGTGGTCAAGCCATTGGTCGCGCTCGTCCTCGTGCTCCGATTCGGATACTCCGCGAAGACGGCGCTCGCCGTCGCGCTCGGCCTCGCTCAGCTCGGCGAGTTCTCCTTCATGGTGGCGGCGCTCGGCGCCAAGCTCGGCGTGCTCCCGGCCGAGGCCGGGCAGTCGCTCGTCGTCGCCGCGATGGTCACCATCACCGCGAGCCCCGTCCTGCAGACGCTCGTGCCGAAGCTCGCGGGACCGCTCGCGCGCTTCGAGCGCGCCGACGGACCGCGCTCCGTCGGGCGCTCGGAGACCGATCCTCGGCTCCGCGTCGTCGTGGTCGGCTACGGGCCGATCGGCCGGAGCCTCACCGCGCTGCTGCGCGAGAGCGGGCTCGTCCCCACGGTGATCGACCTCGACCACGAGCGCGTCGCCGAGCTGAAGCGCGCGGGGGTCGACGCCGTGTACGGTGACGCGTCGCAGAGAGCCATCCTCGAGCGCGCCGGCGCTGCCCGCTCTCACACGCTCGTGTACACCGCCTCCACCCCTCCGGAGGCGGTGATTCGCACCGCTCGCGAGCTCCACCCCGGGCTCGTGGTCATGGCCCGCACCGGGTACCTCCGCGACGTCTCCGCAGTCGCCGCGGCAGGCGCGAGCGAAGTGATCCCGGCCGAGGGCGAGGTCGCGCTCGCCATCGTCGAGCGGGTCCTCGGCCGGCTCGGGGCCACGCCTGAGCAGCTCGACCGCGCGCGAGCGAGGGTTCGCGCCGAGATGGGCGGCGAGGGGCGATCGCTCGCGCCCGAGGGCGACAGCCGGGGGGACGAGGGGTAGACTCGAGGGGTGCCCATCTTCAGCGGAGCGTCGCGCG
The DNA here is from genome assembly GCA_016794325.1 of Myxococcales bacterium. Taxonomy (GTDB): domain Bacteria; phylum Myxococcota_A; class Polyangia; order Polyangiales; family Polyangiaceae; genus SXNL01. Next base: position 13,946 of record JAEUKG010000605.1, read on the forward strand.
GTGCCGTCGTGGCCGTCGTCTGCCCGTGGTGCAAGGAGCTGCAAGCGCGGGCGCGCATCCCCGAGGACGACCCGTACGAGTGCCGCGCGTGCGGCCGTAGCTTCACGCGCACCGACGGAGAGCGGGCCGCTGAGGCGAAGGCGCCGCCCGACGACGCCGGGACGACCTGACGCCGCCGCGCCGCCTCACCGCGTGAGCTTGGCGCGGCGGTGGACGAGGTAGTTGCAGTTTCCACCGATCGCCACGAGCCCGTCGCTCGAGACGTACACCGAGAACGTGTCCATCCCCTTCACCGACGAGTACGTCGTGATGGGCTCGACGGTGAAGCTCTCGCCGCCGTCCTTCGAGATCGCGATCGCCTCGAGCTTCGGCGCCGCCGCGACCACCCAGTCGCCGCGGAGCGCGTATTTCGACGCTTGGAAGCCCTCGGGCAGCGGCGCCGGGGCCCACGTCTTGCCTTCGTCCGCGCTCCGAACGACGCGCCATGTCTGATCGGTCGCGCCGCTCGAAACCCGGTCGATCCCCCAGAGGCGGCCGCGCGCGTCGCGCTGGAGCGAGACGAGGGTGGAGAGCGAGCCGCCGGTCGCGACCTCGGTGACCTCGAGGCCGGGGCAGCTCACCCGCGCGAGCGAGCCGATGACGCCGTCCTTGCCGCGGTATGTGCGGACAAGGAGAGCATTGGAGAGGCCGACGGCGGCGGCGACCTCGACGCGGAAGCCGTTCGGCGGCCGGGGCAGCGGGGCCTCGCGCGGCGCGGCCTCGCCGGGGGCGCGCACCATCAGCTTGTCGTCGACGCGCGCGCCGAGGCAGCCGTCGTCGGAGAGCGCGAGCGGCGTGCTCGAGCCCCGCTCGAGCGGGGCCTTGCCGCCGCCGCGGAGGTACTCCACCACCACCGGGTCGGCGAACGCGACGAACGTGCGATCGCCGAGGGTCGTCATCGCGCGCACCGCGCCGCCGCTGAGGGTCGGCCGCACGAACGGGAAGGGGAGATCGGGGTCGCGCGTGTCGAGGGCGTAGAGCCCGCTCCCGGTGCCGACCCACTGCCCGCCGTCGGGCGCGTCGCCGACGCCCATCCACGAGAGGCAGAAGCCGCCCCCCTCGTCGATCACCCAGGGGAAGCCGTCGTTCCTGCGGTCGACCTTGCCGGCGTCGGCGTGCGCGCCGCAGACGCCGCTCGCGCTGCACGTCTTGACCTCCATGGTCTCGACGCAGCCGGGATCATCCGACGCGCAGAGGCGGCAGGTCGCGCCCTCCGCCTTGCCGTCGCAGGGCCCGTTGTCGCTCTTGTGGATGCACGCGGTGAAGAAGGGGAGCGCGGCGAGGGTCGTCGCCGCGAAGAACCCGAGGAGCCTTCGCATGGCGGCCCCTCACAGCTCCGCGAAGACGCGGAAGGAGTTGGCGCCGAAGCTCTTCACCGGCTCGAACGTCGTCGGCGTCACGTCGAAGACGCCGGTCTGGTAGTCGGGGCTCGCCTCCTCCTGCCAGCGGAAGTTCTCGTGCGTGTTCAGCTCGAACACGATGTGCACGTCGCCCTTCACGGTGGGGTCGACCGGCACGTTGATGGGGAAGACGTACGCGCTCTCGGGGCCCGAGGTGTCGAGGGTGATCCCTCCGCCGCTCGGCGTCTGCGGGAGCGGCCCGTTCTCGCCGGTCTGGCCCCCGAGCTGCGAGCCGCCCACCTCGAAGGAGAACTTGTAGTGCCCCTTGTCGAACGTCGCGCCGTCGACCGACGAGCCGTTCGACAGGACCTGCAGGTTCGAGAACACGCCGGGGACGTGTTGCCCCGCCGCGTGCATCGTCGCCGCGACCTTGTAGCGCACGTGCGAGATCGCGACGCGGGCCACGGTGTATTGGCCGGCCTTGAGGGTGGCCGCGGGCACCGAGGCCACGACCGTGTCGTTCTTGTCGTTGAGCCCGGCCTCGACCGCGTTCGCCCCCAGGTCGAACACCACCATCGGCGCCGGATCGCCGCCGGAGGTGAGCATGGTGAGCTTGCGGATCCCGATGCGCTGATCGCTCGGGGTCTGGCCCGACAGGCCGTCGGCGTGAGCGACGGGCGCGCCGGTCGCCCGGAGGTGGATGTGGACCTTGGGCCCCGAGGGGGTGACGCCGCCGTCGGCGGGCGCGCTCGCCGAGTCGGGGCTGCCGCCGTCGGGGCCGTTGTACGCGCCCACCTCGACGGTGCTGCCGCCGCAGGCCGCGGCCGCGGCGAGGGCCGCGGCGAGAGGAGCTACTCGAAGGAAACCGTTCATGAATTCGCCTCGCAGAAGTTCGCGACGTGTTCGCCGCGTGCCCCATGAGTGGCCCTGCCCACGCCCGATTATGACGGCGGGGCGATTTTTTCAGAAATCGTCGCCGACGAGGACCTTCAGCCGGCCGAGGTGGCTCGACGACGGGTTCTGCTCGCGGAAGCGGCGCGCCCGCGCCTTGGCCTCGGCGCCGCGCCCGAGCCGCGTCAAGGCGTCGACCGCGATCACCTCCCGCTCCTGCCCGAGGAGCGCACCGGGATAGTCGCGCGCGTGCCGCTCGCAGAGGGCGAGCGCGCGGGCGGGATCCGATCGCAGCGCGTCCTGCGCGCGCCCGAGGAGGGTCGCCTCGGGCTCGAGCGGCTCGGGCGGTCGCTCCGCGGTCGAGGCCGCTGCGCTCGCGGCGGCGGCGCTGCGGGGGTTCGTGTGTGCGGTCGGGTTCGGGTTCGGGTTCGGGTTTGGGTTCTGGTTTGGGTTCGGGGTCGGGTTCGGGTTTGGGTTCGGGGTCGGGTTCGGGTTCGGGTTCGGGTTCGGGTTCGGGGTCGGGTTCGTGCTCGCGTTCGCGTTCGCGCTCGCGTTCGCGCTCCCCAGCGTCGGCGCCGCCGGCGAAAACGCGCCCAGGTACGCCGCGCCGCCGAGCGCGACGACCGCGCCCAGCCCCACCACGGCGGCGAGCTTCGTCGCCGCGCCGAGCCCGCCGGCGCCACCCGCGGCGGGCGAGCCTCCGCCCGGGCCCGCGGGGCCACCGCCGACGATGGGCCCGAGCTTGGCCGCGAGCGCGGCGAGCTCCGCCGCGCTCGGGAGCTCCGCCTTGCCGGCCTCGAGCGCGCCCCGCAGGAGCGCGTCGTCGGTCGACGCGGCGAGGCGAGGCGGATCGCGCAGCTCTTCGCTCATTGGGCCACCTCGTCTCGGGTGCGCATGCGTTGGATGGACTCCTGCACCTGGGCCCGCGCCGCGTGCAGCCTCGAATACGCCGTCTGGAGCGGACAGCCGACGGCGCTCGCGACGTCGGCCATGGTCAGCTCCTCGATCTCGTAGAGCACGAAGACCGCGCGCTTGTCGTCGTCGAGCTCGTCGAGCACGCGGTCGAGCCGCGCGCGCGCCTCGCGCATCGACAGCGCGACGTCCTGCCGCGGCTCGGTCGCCGCCTCGGGCACGTCGTCGGTGACGGTCTCGCGCCGCCGCGACACGCGCCGCCGGTAGTCGGAGGCCGCGCGCACGCAGATCCCGTACACCCACGTCCGCACCGACGAGCGCCCCTCGAACTCCGCGAGGCGCCGATGGATCACCACGAAGACCTCCTGGCACACGTCGGCGGTGTCGCTCTCGGCGACCCCGAGGCGGCGCACCACGCGCCACACGAAGGGGGCGTGCTCGCGAAAAATGGTCGTAGTGTCGAGGGCTTGCACGTCTGGAGCGGCGCCGCGCCGGGCGCCCTTCTCCATGGAGTGGCCGGAGCCCTCCCCGATTATCAACGAATCACCACGCCGATCCCCACGTCGGCCACGCCCACGATCGGCGCCATCCGGAACAGGTCGGCCTGGGTCCCGTCGGCGCGCCGGTACACGAACGCGTCGCGGGTGAACGGCGCGGCGCCCGACAGGCCGAGGCGCAGCGCGAGGGGGCCGGCGATCCGCAGGCTCAGCCGCCCCTCGAGGGCGCCCGCCGCGTAGAGCTTGCGCTCGTCGGGGCGCACGACGTCGAAGCCCTCGGGGCTCGCGCGCACGAAGCCGAGCTGCACGTTCGCGCACGCGTACGCGGACAGGCGATCGCTCGCGTGGCGGAGCGGGCACGCGCCGGCGCCGCCGAACGCGAGCGTGAACGCCGCCCGCCCGGGGCCCTCGGCGGAGGCGGTGTTGTCGAGGAACAAGCCCCCGAGGAGCTCGAGGGGGAAGAGCCGCGGCGGCTCGAGCAAGCCGTCGACGTGGACGCCCGCGCCGAGGCTCGGGAGCACGCCGAGGCCGAAGAGCGCGGACGCGCCGCCGTCGAACGCCCACCGGGGCTCGTCGCGCGGCGGAGGCGGCGCAGGGGGCGGAGGCGGAGGTGGTGGCGCCGTCGCCGTCGCCGTCGGAGGCGGCTCGACCTTCGGCGGTGGATCCGGCGGAGGGGCGGGGGGCGGCGCGAGCGCGGCGTCGGGGTCGATCATCACCGCGACGACGAGCGCGAGCGGCTCGCGCATCTCGGCGCACGAGGCCTCGGCCCGCACGAGCTCGCGGGTGCCCACCAGCGCGCCCTTCGCGTCGCGGAGCGCGATCGTGGCCTTCCACCCGGGGCCGGGCGATCGCGGCTCGATGCGCCCCTCGACCGACACGTCGGCCTGCGCCGGCGACACGAACACCGGCCGGCGCAGCCGCGCCTCGACGTCGCGCGCGAGGTCCTGGGTCGACACGCACGCGTCCGCGCCGGGCAGCCGGATCCACGACAAGGACGACGTCCGCGGCGGCGGCTTGTCGACAGCGGTCGCGGGGGAAGCTATCCCCAAGAGAATAGCTGCCGCCGATCCACGGAGCGTCCACGCGACGAAGCGGCGAGGGCAGGGGAGCGGGGGCATGCCAGCGACGGCACGTTCGTAGCACGAACGCCCCGACCGCGCCTCGGGCCGCACCCCCCGCCCGCGCTCGGAGGGGGCGCCCACCGGCAACCGCATCGTCTACGTGAAGGACGACGGCATCTACGTCCGCGTCCCCGGCGAGATCACCGAGACGCGCATCTACGAAGGCAGCGTCGACTCACTCGACTGGTGAGCGCTCACCAGAACGAGTGGGTCGGCAGGCCGTTGGTCACGAAGAGGCGCTCGCGGGGCGCGTTGGCATCGTCGACGAACGCGAAGGTCACGTTGGTCGAGCCGGCGGGGAGGGAGATGGTCCCGGGCAGGCCGGCGCCGAAGGTCGCGGTGTCGAGCGGCGCGATCGGCGCGGCCTCGAACTTGCGCAGGCTCCGATCGATGGGGAGGAACTCGGCGTACTCCGGCGTGAAGAGCGAGCGGAGCTGGCGGCCCTTGGTCGTGTCGTTGAAGACCGACACGCTGTCCGGCTTGTAGACGAAGGTGGGCCGGTAGGGCGTCCCCTTGTAGCTCCCGAGGATGACGTCGGCGCCGCCCGCCGCGAGGTTGAAGGGTCGGGTCGACACGGACTCGGCCTGGCGGAAGCACGTGGGATCGCCGGTGCCGTTCACGCCGCCCTTCGCGTCGACCGCGGTCGCGAGCGAGCCGCAGACCACGCCGCTGCTCCGGCCGAAGCGATCGACGGCGACGGCCTTGATCTGGAGCTCGTTCTTGCCCGGCTGGAACCAGTCCGGCGACACCCGGATGCCGGTCTGGATGGCGATCCGCCCGTCGGCCTGGGTGCGGTAGACCTTGTGGAATACACGCTTCTTGGTGGTGAGGTTCTCGATCCGGAGGTCGACGTGATCGAGGCGAGCCTTGGACGTGCGCACCTCCCAGCCGACGAGGAGGAGCTCGAGCGGCGCAGACGCGACGAGCTCCGACGTCGCGAGGACCGGAGCGGGGCGCGCCGGCAGGTCGACGGGGCCGACGTCGGCGGGCACGGCGATCGGCGTGCGGCGCTCGGCGATGGTGGTGCGCACCGGCGCGCGGGTGCGGAGGTTGAGGCTCGGGGCGACGAAGACGTCGTCGACGAACACCGACTTGCGGAGGATGTCGTTCGTGTCGGCCCGGGTGTTGACGTTGGGGTCGACCTCGAGATCCGCAGGGACGTCGACGAGCGCGCCGAGCGCCGCGGGCGCGACCGACGACTCGAGCGCGCCGGCGCCGGCGTCGAACGAGCCGAGCAGGTCGTCGGTCGCGGCGGCGTATTTCGACCAGTCGGCCGCGGTGACGGCGTTCGCGCCGAGCTTGTCGAGGAGGTCGTCGATGGTGCCGAGGTACACGTCGACCTTCGCGGTGGGGACGGCCTCCGGCACGGTGATGAAGTAGGGGAGGGCGTCGAGCAGGCGGCCCGCCTCGCTGCCCTGGACGATGATCCCCTGGACGATGATCCCCTGATCCGTGAGGCCCTTCTTCAGCCGCGCGACCAGGCCGTTCAGCGGGTCTTCGGGCTTCGGCCCGATCGCGAGGACGCCGAGGCGCGAGAACACGGCGGTGACGAAGGTGTTCGCCGCGGCGACCTGGCCGGTCGAGGGCGCGGGAGCGGGGCGCACCTGGCTGAAGAGGAAGCGGAAAAGCGGCGCGCCGGCGGGGATCTCGGGGTACATGCCGTTGCCCTGCGTCGGCTGGTCGGCCGCGAGCGCGGCGGTGAACGTCGCCGCCGCGGCCTTGAGATCCTCCAGCTCCTTCGCGTCGAGCGCCTTGGCTTGCTCGAGCACGTTGAGGAGCCCGATGAGGATGCCCGCGACCCCGATGCGTGCCCAGCCGTGCTGGACGCCCTGCATCTTCTTGAGCGCGGCGCCGAGCGCGGCGCGGTTCGCCTTGTACTCGGCGATGAACGCGGCGGCGCTCGCGCCGTCGGGGCACCCGAACTGCGAGCCGGTGCACGCGCTCGTGTCGCCCGCGCGCTGCACCTCGATGATCGCGCTCGCGAGCGCGAGCGGATCGGACGACGGGAAGAGCCGATCGGTGGCCTGCAGCTCGGCGTCGCGCCCCTGCACGATGATCGCCTCGACCTTGCTCCGCGCATCCGCGAAGGATCCCTTGGTCGGGTCGAGCGTCGGCCGCGGCGCCGGGTTCGCGTCGCCGCTCGGCGCGTCGGCCCCACCGTCCGCGCCCGGCGTCGGGCCCGGCTTGTTCTGCGGGTCGTCGCCGCTGCACGCCGCCGCGAGGGCGAGACCGGACAAGATCGGCAAGGCCAAGAGGAGCTTCTTCATGGGAGCGACTCTAGCCCCACACCCCCGAAGCGCACGCAAACGCTCGATGCGCAAACGATGAGTACCAAAAAAACGCGCAATAACCGACGCTTGGCCCAATAGGCAAAAGAGACCCATCCCAACCCCCAATCCCCAATCCCCGTGCCCGTGCCCGTGCCCGTGCCCGTGCCCGCGCCCGCGCCCGCGCCCGCGCCCATGCCCGCGCCCGTCCCCATGCCCGCCCCCGCGCCCGTCCCCATGC
>JAEUKG010000606.1 GCA_016794325.1 Myxococcales bacterium
CTCGCTCTTCGTGTCGCGCTCGTTCTGACGCGCGGACGGACGCGTCGTCACGCGTCGGACACGCCGTACGCCGCGCGGAACGCGTGCGCGAACTCGGCGGCGCGCGCGCGGTCGATCGGCCCGCCGGGGCGGTCGCCCACCCGCAGCGCCGTCCCGACGATGACGCCGCCCGCGGAGCGCGCGAGGTGCGGGAGCGCGTCGATGGTCGCCCCGCTGGCGACGAGGACCCGCGCGCCGCCCGCGGCGCGGGCGACGCGCGCGAGCTTCTGCTCGTCCACCGCCTTGCCCGTCCCCTCCCCCGTCACGAGGACCGCGCTCGCGAGCCCGCGCTCGACGACGTCGTGCACCTCCTGATCGATCGACGACGACGCGCCGAGCGGCGCCGAGTGCTTGACGTCGACGTCGGCCCACACCTCGACGCCCTCGGCGCCCAGCGCGCGCCGCAGCCGCATCGTCTCCGCGGCGCGCCCTTCGACGACGCCTTGATCGGTGACGCGCGCGCCCGAAAGGACGTTGATGCGCACGAAGCTCGCGCCGGTGGCGGCGGCGACGGCGATGGCCGACTCGCCGTCGTTGCGGAGCACGTTGACCCCGACCGCGAGGCGCCCCTCGGTCGCGCGGAGGACCTCGGCGACGCAGACGGTCATCGCCGCGACCGTGATCGCGGGCACGCGCGTGGCGAAGAACGGCGCGTCGCCGAAGTTCTCGACGATGACGGCGTCGAAGCGCGCGTCGACGAGCGCGGCCGCGTCGGTCGCGGCGCTCTGGGCGATGGACCGGGCCGGCAGCGACGCGCGCGGGCTCCCGGGCAGCGGGGGCAGGTGGATGACGCCGACGAGGAGGGGCTTCATGGGAAGGTCGAGTGGTTGGTCGTGGTGCCGAAATTCCTGGGGAGATTCCCGAAGTTGGAGCCCCCCGAGCTCGACGTCGACGTGCGGGGCGAGCCGAGCGTCCCCCGCACGTTGAAGGCGTAGAAGCCGTCGGCGCCGGGCTTCATCTGGGTGACGGAGTCGAAGAGCGGCGGGATCTTGGAGCCCGGCTCCCCGAAGATCATCTTCGTCTGCTCGTTCTTCTTCCGGTACGCGTCGCCGATCTTGAACTTGAAGGCGAGCTCGAGGCTCGAGTCGGGGGCGTTCTCCCGCATCTGGATGCGGCCGTCGGCGCTGAGCTCGACGTCCTTGCCGGTGGCGGAGAGCTTGGAGACCTTGAGCACGCCGTCTTTGGCCTCGCCCACCAGCGACACGTCCCCGAGCGAGAGCTTCGGGAGCGCGAGCAGGCCCTTGATCTTCGCCTTGCCGTCGCCGATGGCGACGTCCTTGAGGGCGAGGCTCACGGTCCCGTTGCCCTTCGACGCCTTGCCCTCCGGGAGCTGCAGCTTCAGCGAGCCGTTGAGGCGCCCCTCGATCGGGACGCCGAGCTGGGCCGTGACCGGCTCGACGCGCCCGACGTCGACGCCGTCGAAGTTCACGTCGATCGCCCGGTCTTTGCCGTTCTCTTCGAAGCTCCCGGTGACGGTGCCGTCGGCGAGGCTCAGCGTGTACGTCACGTAGCGCTTGCCGGCGATGAGCGAGAGGAGGGAGATCCGCGCGCGCGCCTCGTCGATCTTGAGCTCGATGGGCGGCTTGCCGGGCTCGGGGTTCGGCGACGTCAGCCGCACCCCGGTCGCCTTCACGCCGGTGAGGAACGACGAGTCGAGCTCGTCGATCGACAGGACCTGCGGGGCCGTCGACCGCGCCTGCTGGGCGTTGAACTGGACGACGATGCGCTCCTTCACCTTGTCGAAGGGGAACGTCCAGCTCGCGAACACCACGAAGCAGAACAGGTAGAACGCCGGGAAGCCGATCCACGGCGCGAGCTTCTTGAGCTTCTGCTTCATGGCTTCTTGTCCGTCGAGGGCTTGTCGGTGGGGGCAGGCGCGGCCGGCGCCTCGGTCCGGTCGTAGGCCGAGACGCCGACCTCGACGTCGTAGGAGTCGGGCTCGCCGCTGCGCTTGCGCACGTTGAGGCGGGTCACCGAGACCGGGTGCTGGCTCTTCTCCACCGTCTCCAAGAACTTGGCGACGGGGAGCATGCTCGCCTTCTTGAAGTGGACGACGGTGCTCCTCTCGACGTACCGCTTGCCGTGCGGCACCTCCGGGCGATCGACCGAGTCCGTGACGTCGATCTTGTTCGAGCGGGCGGACTCCTGGAGGAAGCCCGCGAGCGGCGGCGTCTTCTTCTGGTAGCGAGTGGCGATCGCGTCCTTGGCGAACTGGCGATCGCGGACCTGCGAGCGCGCGGCCTGGACGGCGGTGAGCGCGGTGCGCAGCTCGTCGTTCTCGGCCTTGCGCGAGGAGACGAGCGACTGCATCCCGATCGGGATGGCCAAGAGGAGCATCACGCCGGCGACGACGACGAAGATCGTCGCGACGCGCTGCTCGCGCGGGTTCAGGCCCCACTTGTCGAAGATCGCGAGCGCCATGTCACTTGCCTCCGCTCGCCGACGGGGTCGCCTGCGCGCTCCCCGCGGCCGCTGGTTTCTTGCCGCCCTTGATGTCCTCGGGGCACTTCACGTCGAGCTCGAGCTGGTACTTCTGCCGGTCGCCGCCGACGACCTGGCTCGTCCGCGTGATCTTCACGTCTTGGAAGCAGCGCTCGTTCTTCAGCGCGTTCTGGATCGCCTGGGCGTCGGGGATCGAGCCCACGATCCCGTGGACGATGACGTGGCCCTTCTGGACGTCGAGCTCCTCGATGTCGTGGACCATCGACTCCGGGATCGCCTCCGAGAGCTTGACCATGACGTCGAACGCGTCGGCGTGGGGCATCGGGTCCTCGTCGCCGCCGGCGGTCTGCTTCGACAGGAGCTCCTGGGCCCGCGCCGCGCTCGACGTCTCCTCGCCGAGGACCTCTTTGGTCACGCCCGCGAGCGCCTTCTCGAGGGTGTCGCGCTCCTTGCCCTTCGCGTAGAGCTGGGCCCAACCCGAGAAGAGGAAGCTCACGAGGATCGCCGCCGCGAGGCCGGCGAGCACCGGGATCTTCTCGCGGACCCAGGCGAAGCCGCGCTCGAACGCGAGCGGACCCTTGCGGAGGTTCATCCCCAGCGGCTTGGGGCCGAGGCCGAGCGCGAGGCCGATCGCCTTGGAGAAGCGCGGCATCTGCTGCACGAGCTCGGGCGGAACCCCCGCGATCTCCACCGCCGGCGCCTGGAGCACCTCCACCGGCACCTCGAGCTCGCCGGCGAGGAAGCGCTCGGCGCCGGAGACGAACGCTCCGCCGCCGGTGAGGTAGACGCGATCGGGCGCCGGGCCGCCGCTCGCGCGGTAGGCCGCGAGGCTCACCCGGAGCTCGCGGGCGAGCCGCGAGGCCGACTGCGGGAGGCCCTCGGTGCCGTACGACAACGTGCGCGAGAAGACCGGCTCCCCACCCTTCACCACCAAGAGCTCGCTCGCCTTCTGGCCGAGGTCCACGATGCACGCGGTGCCGTCGGCGAGCCCCGGCACGACGGGGACGAGGTTCGCGAGGGGGAAGGCGCCGACGCTGACGCGCTCGGGCTCGTGCACGGCGGCGCGCTTGACGAGATCGATGCGCGACCGGACGTCCTCCGTCTTCGCGACGGCGACGAGGACCTGGAGCTGCTCGGGCGGGGTGCCGGCGTTGCGGCCCGTGGTGAGCACGCGGTGATCGAACACGACCTCCGACATGTCGAACGGGACCTGGGAGTCGAGCTCGAACGGAAGGACCTCGCGGATCTGCTTGGCGACGCTCGCGGGCAGCGTCACGACGCGCACGGCGCCGCGGGCGCCGTCGAGGGCGGTCGAGATCGACTCCGCTCCCCGGCCGCCGGTCGCGAGGCCGACCGCCATCTTCACCGCCTCCTCGGGGCTCGGCGCCTGGGCGAGGTCGACGCAGGCGAGGCCCACGAGCTGCAGCTTGCGGTACGCGGTGCGCAAGACGGCCACTTTGACCGCCACGGACCCGATGTCGATGCCGACGAATGACGCCATGGTTTCCTACTCGATTCGATAATAGACGACTTGGCCGCCCGTGCTCGGCTGGACGGCGCTGGAGACCGCGTTGGGATCGACCTTGACCGTGCTCGAGGGCCCGGGCGTGGCGCCGGTCGAGGGGGCGCCCGGGAGCGCTGGGGTCCCGGTCGTGGGAGCGCCCGAGAGGACCGGCGCATTCCGGAAGTCGACCACCGCGTGGATGGCGACCCGCGCCTCGCGGCGGTAGCCCTTCTTCACCCCCACCGCGTAGATCGAGAACATCTTGCTCTCGGTGGTGATCGACTTCTGGAACTCCGACTCGCTCTGGAACTTCACCGGCTTCATGCCGAGGCCGCCGAGGATGGGCCCGAGCATCCCCTTGCCCGTCATCGCGTCGACGAAGTCGCGGGTGCTGCCGAAGATCGGCGCCCCCATCGTGATGCCGCGCGCCATCGTGAGGCCCATCAAGAACATCTGCGACTGGGCCGGGTCGACGCAGATGTCGGCCTGAGGCGCGCCCGCGCACACGACGCCGAGGAGGGTCTGCGAGTTCGCCGTGTTCACGTTGACCGCGCCCTGCCCCCAGACCGTGAGCACGCGCTTCTTGGGATCGCTGGGCTCCGGGTCGGCGAACGTCGCCCAGAAGTCGTCGCCTACGCCGCGCACGGTGTGGAGCTCCTCGAGGGAGTCGTAGGGCGCGTTCTTGCGACGGTAGGCCTTCGGCAGGAGCTGGTACCAGGCGTCCTCGACGCCGGAGTTCTGCACCGCCGACAGCTGGTTCAGATCGCAGTTGAACTGCTGCTCGTCGGTGTCGGCCCAGTCGATGATCGCCGAGCACACCGAGAGCCGATCGTGGAACTGGCCCGCGCCGTCCCGCTGCTCGAAGAGCGGGTTGTATTGGGGCGCGGCCATGAGCCCCATCAGCTCCTTCGCGAGGCGGATGTGGGCGATGTCGTTCGACGCGCCGAGGTTCGCGTTGATCTTGGCGTCCTCGTCGACGATCGCGACCTCGAAGCGGCCGCCCGGCATGCCGAGGTTCTTGCCCTGCACCGAGTCCACCCCGAGGGTCGACGCGAACTCCTTCGATCCTTCGTCGTCGTTGAACACGCCGAGCATGCGGTCGGAGTACTCCCACACCGGGATCTGCGGCGGCCGCCGCTTCATCATCATGAAGAGCGGGAGGATCGCCGTGCGCACGGTCGGCTCGGAGGCGATGAGCAGGCGCGAGAGGTTCACCGCGCTCTTGGCCATGTATTCGGCCTGGGTCGCGTCGCGGTCGGCGATCGCCCCCGCGGCCTCCGCGCTCGTCTCGTCCTGGAACTCCGCGAGCATCACGGTGAGCACCGCGATCGCCGCGAGCACCATGACGAGGGCGATGCCGCGCTCCTTGGCGCGGCGGCGCGCGCGCGCGAGCCCGCGGCCGCTCGTCGGCGCTCCCGGGGCGCGCCTCATCGCGGCACCCCGAAGGTGAGCATCTCGCGGATCGGGATGACGACCTTGGTGGAGTAGGTGTAGGGCGGGCTGTTCTTGACGCCCTTCAGGGTGAGCGTGATGCGCACCTCGAGCGGGACGCGGTTGAGCTGACCGCTCACCTGGGTCGAGTCCCAGCTCTCGCTCCACGTCCCGGTGAGGGGGTCGAGGTACTTGATGTCGAACGACTCGACGTCCTCGGCGACCACGTTGACCACGCCGCCCTTGAGCGGATCGAGGTCGATCGGCGTCTGCTCACGACGCACGAGATCGAACTTGTCTTGGACGTCCGGGTCCTTGACGACGAAGTATCCGAGCTCGCACTGGTCGGACTCCTTGGCCTCCTTCTCCACCCGCCGGTGGGCGAAGGCCGTGAAGTCGAGGCGATCGAAGCGGGAGTTCTGGCCGACGAAGGCCGTGCTCCGGGTGACGAGCGACGTGCTCTGCGGCTGGTGGCCCGAGAGGAACGCGCCCTGGAGCTCCCGGGCCATGCGCTGCACCGCGTCCCGCCCCTGCCGGGAGCGATCGGCGCGCATCTGCTCGGCCTTCTTGCCGCGGCTCATCGAGTCGAACGCGCCGTAGAGCAGCATCGAGATCAGCGCGAGGACGGCGACCGACACCAGGATCTCGAGGAGGGTCAGACCGCGGAGGCGGCGGCGCGGCCGCAGGCGCGCGTTCATCGCGTCACCCCCGTGCCCGGCAGGCGCGGGCTCGCGCCCGACGAGCCTCCGGTCGAACCGCTCGACCCGGCGGAGCCCGCAGGCGCGGGCGCGCCGGCGCCGCCGTCGTCGAGCATGCCGGACGCGAAGCCCGCGCGCTGCGGGTTCGTGACGTATTGGACGAGGGCGAGGTCCTTCTTGTTGGGCCCCTCCTTCCACCGCACGGTCACCGTGACCTTGCGGATCGACATCTCGTAGAAGGGTTTGATGCTCGGGTAGACGATGCCCATCACCATCGACAGGAGCCCCGCCGCGCCCGCTCCGCCGAACTGCTGGCCGATCTGCGAGGCGACCCCTCCGAGCCCGCTCACGCCTCCGTCGAGGTTGAGGCCCGCGCCGCCGCCGCTCGCGAGCTGCCCGAGCGGGCTGGTCGAGTCGGCGGGCGCGCCGAGGAGGGCGCCGCCGTCGCCGAGCGAGCTCGAAGGAGGGTTGGGCAGCTCCACCTTCTCCACCTTCAGGTCGCACTTGAAGCCGTCGCGGTCGGCGTCCTCGCAGCAGCTCACCTCGGTGTCGTTCTGATCGACCTCGGGGTAGCCGTTCTTGAGGAGCTTCTCCTCGGTCTCGGTCATCTTGCAGCGCGCGAGCGTCGTCGCGTTGCCGAGGTTCGCGGTGGCGCGGTTGGAGGCGGACAGCCCCCCTTGGGCCGAGAGGATGATCGTGAGCGCGAGCCCGAGGATCCCGACGGCGACCATCACCTCGAGGAGGGAGAAGCCGCGCCGACCGCGACGCCGCCGCATCAGAAGCCCTCCGTGCGGTCGGAGGCCTCTTTGTCGTCGGCGGGGACCTTCATGTCCACCGACCCCGACTTCACGAAGACCTTGCCCGTGAGCGGCGAGACGAGGAGCGAGAGCGTCTGCGACGCCTCCTTCGAGCCGCCGATGGAGAGCTGGATCGACGCCCGCTCCGTCATTCCGCCCGGCCAGAAGTAGAGGTAGGCGCGGCCTTGGGTCCTCGGGCTGTCGTCGTGCTGCGCCTGGATCTGGCGGAACTTGATGCCGCCGTCGAGCGGGGTGGGCCCCTTCTTGGCGCCCTTGCTCGCGGCGAGGCCGGGGCTGTCGACGATGGTGAACTTCGGGCGTGGGGCCCGGGGCCCCTTGAGGATCCGATCGGACTCGTCGACCGCGGCGCGCTCGGCGTCCGTCGCCGCCGACGCGCCGCCAGTGGCGGTCGCGTCCTTCGACTGCACCAGCATCGGGAGGTCGGCCTCTTCGATCCACAAAGTGTCGTTGTCGAAGTCGAAGACGATCCGCACGCTCTTCGAGCGCGCGGTGGCACGCGTGTATGCCACACGCACCGCCGACGCGACGAGCGCCGACGAGTGCTTGAGGCGCGCCCCCGAGAGCTGGCTCGAGCCGGCGATGATGCCCCCCGTCATGATGCCGATGATGGCGAGGACGATGAGGACCTCGATGAGGGTGAGCCCCCGCCGCGCCACGCGCGCCACCCGGCCGAGGCGCGTGCCTCGACCGTTCGGCGCGTCGGGAGCGGGCCGGGGGCTCACGCGGCTACTTCTTCCCCTCGTCGGGGACGCGGATGTCGTCGTTCGTCCCTTC
>JAEUKG010000650.1 GCA_016794325.1 Myxococcales bacterium
GAGCGCGACGTGCGCGACGAGGCCCTCGGGGCGCGTGACGTTGAAGACGAGGTCGGTGACCACCAGCGTCCGCGTGCGCCGGTGGAAGAACACGTGCTCGTCGATCGACGGAGCGCCCTCGAAGGGGACGACGTCGACCGCGTCGGCGAGGCTGCCCGGCAGCCCGTCCTCGAGGTCGCGGTCGAGGCGGAGGTCCGGCCGCTTCGCCCGGAGCCCGCGCGGCGCGAGGACCACGGCGTCGGCCCACCGCTTCGCCGCGTCGCCGAGGTAGAGGTGGTGGAGGAGGTTCGGGGCGATCAGGAAGCGCACCGCCCCGAGCGCCTCGACCCGCGCCGCCACCGCGTCCGTGATCGGCACCGGCGAGATCAGCGCCACGCCGCCGTCGGGCAGGGGCAGCGCGGTCATCCGCGCGGGCATCCGGAAACCGCCGGGCAGCACTTGGGCGTGATCGAAGGTGACGAGATCGCGCTCGGACATGGACGCCTCCTGGGCTCGGGGATATAGTCAAGCATGGTTGACCGAATTGGTCAAGTGAGATTGACCAAATGAAGAAGCGCCCGGATCCCCGCGCCGAGCGCGCCCGCAAAGGCGACGAAGGCCGCGCCCGCGAAGGCGGCCGAGAGCGCGCCGGCGGACGCGGCGAAGGCCCCGCCCGCGAAGGCGGCGAGGCGCGCGCGCGCGAGGAGCTCGCGCGGCGGAAGCACGAGAGCACGATCCAGCTGCTGTTCCGCGCGTCGCGCCTGCTCGACGAGCAGGCGCTCGCGCGGCTCCCGTCGGAGCCTGGGCGCCCGCGCATGCGGCGCTCGCACACCGCGCTCCTGCCGCACATCGACCTCGACGGCACGCGCATCACCGATCTCGCCGAGCGGGTGGGGGTGACGAAGCAGGCGGTCTCGCAGCTCGTGGACGACCTCGAGGCCGCGGGCGTCGTGGCCCGCGAGCCCGACCCCGAGGACGCGCGCGCCAAGCGCGTGGTGTTCACCCCGCGCGGCCGCGCGGGCATCCTCGAGGGGCTCGCGCTCCTCCGGGCGATGGAAGGCGAGCTCGCCGCCGCGATCGGCGACGGGCCGATGGCCGATCTCCGCGGCGCGCTCCTCGCCATCCTCGCCGTCGTCGACCCTCCCCGCGCCTGAGGGGCGGGCCCGCCCGTTCCCCGCCGCGCGCGCGTCGGCCGTCGCGCCCGCGCGCGCGGCCGTTCACGCGCTCGGCGCGGCGGGGCGGAACGCGCTGCCCGGCGGATCGATGGTGCCGCCGCCCAGGAGGCCGTCGAGCGCGCGCCCGACCTCGTCGGCGGTCTGGTCGCGCCCGTGGCCCTCGACGAGCTCGGCGACGCGGCCGAGCACCGCCGCGCTCCGCGTGATCGCCCGATCGAGCTCCCCTTCGAACGTCCCCCACTCGCCGCGCTGGTAGCGCGGGCGCGCCGCCTCCTTCGCCGCCGGCGGCGCGACGCGAGCGCCGAGCGGGCTCGCCAACACATGGGTATAATGCACATAACTGCGCCCCCACGCCGAGAGCTCGCGCGCGGAGGGAGCGCCGTCGTGGACGTCGGCGAAGGCCCGGCGCGCCATCTCGGCGACGGGGCTCCTGGCCAGGCGGTCGATCCCGGCGACGAAGAGGTACCCGCGCAGCGTGCGCGTCCCCATCATGTCGTCGCCGAGGTAGGCCTCGTGGAAGCAGATGCTGTGGAACTTCTCGACCTCGCGGTGGGCCGCCGCGTGCAGCCCGCCGCGCTCGCGGACGTCGCGATCGGCGAGCCAGTTGACGAGCGGGTGCATCGCCCGGTCGATGGCGAGGTGCGAGGCGAGCCCCACCGCGAACGCCCGCGCGTCCTCCACCGAGACGTCGGCGTCTTCACCCCGGCGCCGGTTGGCGCGGGCGACGAAGGCGCAGAGCACCGGCACCGGATCGTCGTGGGTGCGCGCTCCCCAGGGGCTCGGGCGCGGAGGCAAGCCCACCACGTACCGGGCGAGCTCCCGGCCGAACGCCGCGAAGTACGGCAGATCGGGGAAGAGCGCGCCGAGGCGCGCGGTCGGCTCCGCGCGGGCGAGCGAGCGCCGCACCGCGGTCGGCAGCGAGGCGCAGGCGAGGCCCTCGCGGAGGCTGGTCAGGTGGATGGCCTCGGCCGGCATCCCCGTCCCATACGGGATGTCGCCCGGCGAGGGAAGGGCCGCGCGACCGTTCCGTCACTTCTGGTGGACGGTGAACTCGACCCACTCGCTCCAGGGGAACTCGGTCTGGAACTTGTACCCTCGCGCGCGGACGCGCCACTGGAGCCCCTGCGAGAAGTAGCTGATCGAGCGGAACGTCGCGGTCGTCTTCAGCTCCGGGTAGGCGGTCGGCCCGCTCGCGACGTTCGGCGTCCACGCCCCGGTCGCGTCCTTGTAGTTGAACTCGAGCTCGCAGCAGGCGGTGCTCATGTCGCTGTTCTTCAGGCTGCTCGGGACGTCGAGCTCGATCCACACGTTGGTGCCGTCGGGATCGCTCGGCTTCCGCACCTGGCCTTGGGTCGGGCGCTTGAAGGACGGCGCGTTGGGGTCCTTCTGCACCACCGGCGGCGGCTGCACCTTGAAGTGGATGGTCGGCGCGCCGCTGCAACCGCCCTTGCCGGTGGCGGTCGCCTTGTACGAGCCCTGCGCGAGCATCGGGAACTCGAGCCCGTTGATCGCGGTCGTCGGCAGCGGGCGCGGAGAGACCGAAAACGTCTGATCGTAGGCGTTGCCGTCGGTGCGTTGGATGCGGAGGTCGAAGCCGCAGACCCCGCTGCCGTCGAGCTGGAGCTGCTGCCCCGCGCCCTCCTGCATGCTGCCGCCAGGGACTTGGAGGGTGTTGAGCGCGCCCGTCGACGCGGGCGGGTTGTCGGGCAGGATGTCGGTGGGGGCCGGGGCGGGCCCGCCGGAGCTGCCGTTGCCGCCGGAGCCGTTGCCGTTCGAGTTGTTGCCGTTCGAGTTGTTGCCGTTCGAGTTGTTGCCGCCGCTCGCGCTGCCCGCCGGCGCCGCCCCGCGGCCGGGCACGAGGCCGGGCACGAGCCGGATGTGGAGCGGCGTCGACGGCTCCTTCGCCGCCACGACCCCGCGGTTGATCACCGAGATGTGGTGCAACGAGGTTCGGCCCGAACAGCCGCCGCCGGCGAGCGCGTGCGACGGCTTGGGGGAGACCTTGAGCATGTACTCGCGGACGTCACCGGGGCGCCCGAGCGCCGGGAGCCCGTGGTCGCTCACGTACCGCATCGGGAGGGCGGCGCGCACCCGCCGCGTCGACACGAGGCGGCCGCGCCCCGCCTCGTGGAGCTCGATGTCGATCTCGCAGGTCCCGCGCCCGCCGATGGCGAGCTTGAGCTGCTGGTTCGAGCCGAAGCGATCCGTCCGCCCGTCGCGCGTCATCGCCAGCCTCACCTCGCCGAGCAGCGGGTCCACCTGGGCCTCGGCCTCGTCGGTCGCGGCGAAGACACACAAGATCGCGAGGGAGGTGAGGGCGGTGAGCTTGCGCGCGGTGTTCATGACTTGGTTGGACCGCACTTCGCGCCGTCGCTTCTTGAGCAAACGGTGAAGTCTCGATGAGGTGCTCGCCTGGTCACCTCGGCGGCCACCCCGAAATCGACGCGGGATCGCCCGCGACCGCGCCGATTCTTCACGTGAGCCCTTGACCCTCCCGCGGCGTGAGGGCCTACCTCTCCTCTCCATGACGAAGCGCGTCACCTACCAGGTCAGCGAAGTGGCGCGCCTCGCCAACGTGTCGGTGCGCGCGCTCCACCACTACGACGCGATCGGCCTGCTCACGCCCTCGGGACGGAGCCAGGCCGGCTACCGGCTGTACACCGCCGAGGATCTCCTCCGGCTCCAGCAGATCCTCGTCGGCCGTGAGCTGGGGTTGCCGCTCGAGCAGATCCGTCGCGCGCTGGACGACCCCGACTTCGATCCGGTGGCGGCGATCGAGTCCCAGCTCCGAGCGCTGACCGAGCGAGCGCGGCGCACCGCGGGGATGATCCGGGCCGTGGAAGCGGCGCTCGCCGCTCGGAGAGCCGTGGCCGGAGGAGGAAGGACCATGAAGGACATGACCCACGACGAGATCACCGAGCTGTTCGACGGCTTCGACCCCACCGCCCACGAGGGGGAGGTCCGAGACCGGTGGGGCGGGACCGAGGCCTACCGCGAGTCGGCCCGCCGGATGAGCCGCTACACCAAGGCGGAGTGGGAGAGCTACAAGGCCGAGGCGCACGCGATCATGACCGAAGCGGCCGCGCTCTTCCGCGGAGGAGCGTCCGCCGCCGACGCGCCCGCGCTCGACGTCGCCGAGCGCCACCGGCGATCGATCGACCGCTGGTTCTACGACTGCCCAGCCGCCATGCACGCCGCGCTCGCGGACATGGTCGAGGCCGACGCGCGATTCGCGAAGAACGTCGACGCGTACGGCGGGCCGGGCTTCACGCCGTGGTGGTCGGAGGCCATGCGGCAGAACGCTCGGCGCGTCGGCTGAGGACGCGCTGGCGCCTCCGCCGGCCCGCGCGAGTCGAGCACCGGCGACGCCTCGCATCCCGGCGGGACCATGTGGGCGATGTTCTGGTGCGCGGTGACGAAGCGAGCGCGAGCCCGAAAGCACGAAGAGCCGGCCCCCTCACGGGAACCGGCTCTCGGGTCGCGGCGCGCTCGCGCGCGCTCACGTGTGCGTCAGCCGTTGCAGAACGCCTTCACGTCCTTGTCGAGCAGGGTGCGCGCGGTGCGGAAGTTCATGAACACCGCGATGCTCGTCATGCCGATCGTGCCGAGCGCCGCGAGCGAGAACGAGTCGAAGAGACCGAGCGCCATCTTGCCGGTGCCGTAGGCGCCGGCGATGGTGCCGATGCCCGAGAGCACGAGGAGGGCGAAGCGCGCGAAGGACGAGCGAGAGAGCAGCCAGCGGCCGAGCGCGTAGGCGATCACGATGCTGAGGAGGGCGCCGAACGCCGCCGCGATGATCGAGAAGACGCCGATGCCGTTGGTGAGGACGCTCACGAGCGCCGAGAAGACCGCATAGCCGTACCAACCCCGCGTAAGCTTTTCGATTTTCTCTTTTCCGCTCATCTCGTCTGGCTCCTTCTCGTCCTCGTGGCCCTGTCCTACGTCCCGCGTTGGACGATTCTTCCCGCTCGTCGATCCATCCGGCCACCAAATTTCGACCCGGCCGCGTCGATTTCGAGGACAGCACGGCGGACGAGGCCGGCCGGGCGGTCGGGCGCGGCTTTCCCTACATGGGATCGGGCGTGAGCCCTGTGGTAAACCGCACGTCATGACCGAGCCGCTCCCGCCGCCCGAGGCCGACGTCGACTGGCTCGTGGGGGTGCTCGGCCACGCCGCCGGCTGCAGCGCCGCGCAGTTCGTCCCCGTACCCTTCCTCGACGACTGGGCGGTGTCGGTGCTCTTCACCCGCATCGCCGAGAAGGTCCTGTCGCGGCACGCCGGGCCATCCGAAGCGGGATATGCGAAGCAGATCGCCAAGGGCTACCTCGACGAGGGCGGCTCGAGCATCGGCACGTGGGTGCTCGTCACCGCCGCCAAGTTCGTCCTCCGGAAGATCGCCATCGTCTTCGACGTGAAGAAGAGCCACGACGTCTTCGGCGAGGCGATCGCCTTCGCCCTCGCCCTCGACGTCGCCCTCGAGCAGAAGACCCTCCTGCGCGCCTCGCCGCGCGCGCTCGGCGCCACGATCTTCCGCGCGGTGCGCGCCGTCGGTCGAGGGCCGCTCGGCGCGCTCGCGTCGGCCGCGGCCGCCGCGTGGGCGAGCGCCAAGAACGCGAAGGGGGAGCCCGCCGGCGGCGAAGGGGACGGCGCCCCGAGCCCCAAGGGCGGCGTCTCTGCGGTCGGGGGAGCGATCAAGGACTCGGTCGCCGCCGAGGCCAAGCTCGCGCGGGCCGAGCTCGCGCGGGCCTTCGCCCAGGCCGCGAACGCGCCGCCGACCTGACCCCGCGGGCGCGCCGCGCGCCCCGTGCTACGCTCTTCAGGGTGAGGGTCACCGCTCGTCGTGTCGGGGTCGTCGTGCTCGTGGCTGCGCTCTCGGTCTCGGCCTTCGCCGGGCTGCCCTCGTTGGGCGTGGTCCCCGTCGCCCACGCCGCGCCGACGACGCTCTCGCGATCGGACGTCACCATCTACGGCGCGTCGTGGTGCTCCGCGTGCCGCTCCCTCGAGAAGTCGCTCACCGAGCGCGGCGTTCCGTTCGACGTCGTCGACGTCGAGAAGAACCGCGACTCGTGGGAGCGCGCGAAGGCGGCGGCCGGCGCTGGAAACGCGATCCCCCTCACGGGCGTCGCCAAGGGGTCGGAGACGGTGTGGTTCGTCGGCGCGGACGCCGACGGGGTGGAGCGCGCGTACAAGAGCCGCTGAGGCCTGCCCGATCGTGTAAGATCGCGCCTTCTGTCGATCCGATCTCCCAGAGCGGCGATCGCCGCGTCGTCGCTCGCCCTCCTCCTCGCGGTGGGCCTCGCCCGGCCGCGCGCGGCGCGCGCCGAGGAGGCGCCCGCCGAGGCCGCGCCCGCCAAGGAGCGAGGCTCCGAGTGCCTCGGGCCGTCGCTCGCGTGGGACCCGCAGTGGGAGCGCGTCGAGACCGGCGAGAAGATCCTCACCGGCGTCGCCGCCGGCATCACCCTCGGGGCCGCGATCGTGCCGCCGCTGTCGACGCACCGGCGCGGCGGCGCGCTCTTCGACGAGGACGCGCGCGACACCTTCCGCCTCTCGAGCCCGGGCGGCCGCTTCGCCGCGCGCGACACGAGCGACGCGCTGCTGTCGCTGCTCGCCACGAGCCCCTACTTCATCGACGCCGCGATCCTGGCGTGGTGGTACCGCGGCAACCGCGACGTCGCGAAGCAGATCGCGCTGATGTCGATGGAGACGATGGCGGTCGCGGGGGCGATCCAGGGCGTCACCAACGTCGTCGTCAGCCGGGAGCGGCCCTACGCGCGGGGCTGCGGCCGCGAGGTCCCCGGCAAGACCACCGACTGCGAGGATCCGGGGCGCTTCCGGAGCTTCTTCAGCGGCCACTCGATGCTCTCGTTCGCGAGCGCCTCGCTCGTCTGTTCGCACCACCTGAACCTCAAGCTCGCCGGGGGGCCGTGGGACGTCTCGGCGTGCGTCGTCGCCTACGCCGCCGCCGCGACGACCGCGAGCCTGCGCGTCCTCGGCGACATGCACTACACGACCGACATCATCACCGGCGCGCTCATCGGCACCGCGGTGGGCCTCGGGATCCCGGCCCTCCATTACCGCGGCGGGAGCGGGAGCGGCGAGCGCTCGGCGAGCCCGACGGTGCGCGTCGTGCCGAGCGGCCCCGGGGCCGCCATCGTGGGGACGTTCTGATGGCCCGTCGGCGCCCCCGCGTCGCCGCGCTCGCCGTCGCGCTGGCGTCGCTGCTCGGCGCGGAGCGGGCGTCGGCCGAGCCCTCGCTCGCGCTCCCGGCGCCGGAGCCGCCGCCGGCGCCCGACCACTTCATCGATCCCAAGATGCGACGGACGTGGTCCGAGGGCGAGGCGCGCCCGTTCCTCTCGACCCAGATCGACGCCGGCTTCCTGTACCTGCGGCCGCGCCTCAGCCTCGGCTACGGCAAGCCGTTCAACACCTGGCTCGGCGTGGACGTGAACCCGGTCGCCAACGCGGCGAGCGCCGGCGCCTACGGCGGCGTGCGCTTCGCGCTACCGTTCGTCGACGTCCGGGTCGGAGCTCGCCCGCTCTTCTCGTACCAGCGCCGCTTCCTCACGCCGCAGCCGTCCATCGACGGCTACACCCTCGAGGCCACGGAGAACCCGCACGCCCACAGCCTCGCCTACGAGGCCGAGATCGACGCCGCGATCCCCCTCGGCCCGGGCCGCGTCCGCGCGCTCGCGCGCGCGTCCTACGTGACGGCCGTCCGGCAGGGGTACTGGGTGTACGAGGAGGCGCTGCGCATCGTCGTCGCGCCCCCGTGGGTGCTCCGGGCGCGCATCGGCTACGCGCTCCCCGTCCCGGGGCTCCCGAGCTTCAGCCTCGCGCCGGTGTTCGACCTGGTCGACGTGCCGGGCCGCGATCGCGGCTTGAGCGCCCGCGCGGGCGTGATCGCCCGCGCGGTGCTGTCGCGGCACCTCGAGATCCGAGGCGTGTTCGTGCCCACGCTGCGCAGCCCCGACACCATCGGCCTCGCCGGCGGCGACTTCACCGAGCTCGGGCTGCGCTACCGCTGGGCGACGGGCGAATAGCCGCGCTCACTTCTTGGGCGCGGGGGCCTTGGGCGCGGGGGCCTTCGGGTCGGGCTTCTTCGCGTCGTCCTTCTTCGCGATCTTGACGAATTTGAGCGTCATCCGATCGCTCTCGCCGATCGCGAGGAACTTCTCGCGATCCTTGTCGCCGAGTCGGAGCGTGGGCGGGAGCGTCCACACCCCCTCGACGTAGTCCTTCGTGTCTTTGGGGTTCGCGCTCACCTCCGACTTGCCCGCGAGCTTGAAGCCCGCGGCCTCGACCGTCGAGACGACCCACTTCTCGGGCATGTAGCCCTTCTTCGCCACCTCGTCGACGTTCGCGCCGTCGAGCGAGCGGTGCTCCTCGATGCCGAGGACGCCGCCGTTCTTCAGCGCGGCGTGGATCTCGGCGAGCCACGCGTCGAAGGTGCCGGCGTTCTTCATGCCGTGCACGCCGCGCATGAGGAGCACGAGGTCGAAGGTCGGCTTGCCGCCGAGCTTCGGCGCCTTGCCGTCGACCACGAGCGTCTCCGCCTTGCCGTAGGCCTCGGGGAGCACCTCGAGGAAGCCCTTCCACCGGTTGGCATAGAAGGTCGGGCGCGCGTCGGCGGGGCCGTTCGGGTCTGCGCTCGTCGCGACGTATTTGCCCTTCTTGGCCACCGCGGGGGCGACGATCTCGGTGTACCAGCCCTCGCCCGGGCCGATGTCGAGCACCGTCATCGTGGGCTGGAAGCCGAAGAGCTCGAGGGTCTCGAGCGGGTGCCGCTGCGCGTCCCGCGCGGCGTTCGCCGGCCGCCGGTGTTTGCTCGCCATCATCGCCTGGACGGCGGCCTTGCCGTTCGGGTAGCCCTTCTCGGCGAGGGCCTTGATCGCGCTCCGGATCTCGGGCGTCAGGCGCGCGGCCTCGGCCTTCTGCTGCTCCTGCCACTTCTCGCGGTCCGCGGCGAGCTGCTTTGCGTCCTCGGCCTTCTTCTTCTCCTCCGCGGTGGGCTCCGGCGGGGCGGGCGGGGGCGGGGGCGTGGTCGGCGCGGCGACGGGCTCGCTCACGGTCGCCGACGGCGGGGGCGGAGGAGGCGGCGGCGCGGGCGGCGGCGGCTCGCCGCAGGCGATCGCGAGGATGGGGAGCGACGCGACGAGGAGGGTTCGACCTTGCATGGCCTCCGCCTTAGTACGAACGCCTCCGCCTGGCCACGAGCCCGTGCCGGCGCGACGCTCCCTTCGACCGACCGCGGCGACGAGCTCGGCCGTAGCGGCCGCGGGCGCGGCGCGCCTTCCGTGGTATGGCGTGGTCGATGACCAACCTCGCGCTGGGCACGAACGAGATCGAGTTCTGGAACGGAGTGGCCGCCGATCGCTGGGTGACCCACCAGGCGGAGCTCGACGCTCGGATCGCGGTCTACGGGCGCGCGGCGATCGACGCCCTCCGCCCCGTGGCCGGCGAGCGCGTGCTCGACGTCGGGTGCGGCTGCGGCGACACCGTGCTCACCCTCGCCGAGCGCGTCGGCGCGGCAGGGCGCGTCGTCGGCCTCGACGTCTCGCGGCGCATGCTCGAGCGCGCGCGCGAGCGGGCGCGCGGCGCGACCCACGTCGACCTCGCGCTGGAGGACGCCGCGGTCTACCGCCCGAGCGAGCCGTTCGACGCGATCTGCTCGCGCTTCGGCGTGATGTTCTTCGCGAAGCCCGTCGCCGCGTTCGCGAACCTCCGGTCGACGCTGCGCCCGGGCGGCCGGATGGCGTTCGTGTGCTGGCGCGCGATCGCGGAGAACCCCTGGGCCGCGGTGCCGCTCGGCGCCGCCCTCTCGGTGGTCCCGCCGCCGCCGCCGGCGCCGGAGGGCGCGCCCGGTCCGTTCGCGTTCGCCGACGAGGCCCGCGTGCGCGCGGTGCTCGGCGAGGCAGGCTTCGCCGACGTCACGGTGACGCCCTTCGACGCGCCCATGCTCCTCGGCGAGACCCTGGAGGCGGCGCTGCGTTACGCCTCGGAGATGGGGCCGGCGGCGCGGCTCATGAGCGATCTCTCGCCCGCCGACTCCGCGCGCGTGATGGCCGCGCTCGAGGCGGCGCTCGCGCCCCACGGCCCGCGGGTCGCGCTCACGGGCGCGGTCTGGGTCGTGTCGGCCCGCCGCCCGGACTGATCGCCTCCGCGCTTCCTGCGCGCGTGGCGGACGCCGCCCGCGCGGGCGGCGCCGCCGAGCGCCGCGAGGAGCGGCCCCTTGAGGGGCAGCCCCGGCGGGGGCGGGGGGGCCGTCACCGCGGGCTTCGCGCCGGCGTCGGCGGGGGCGTCGTCGGGGGCGCGGCCGATCGTCCGCGCGAGCTCCGCCCACTCGGCGGCGCACGTCGTCCCGATGTCGGAGCCCGGGCACTCGAGGAGCCCTTGGATGTCGCCGATGTGCAGGCGCGCGTCGAACCGCCCGCCGCGGTCGCTCGACGTGCCGAGGAAGAAGCCGCTCGCCTCGTGCGAGCACGCCCACAGCGTGTCGCCGGCGACGCCGAGGCACTGCACCGCGAGGTCGGAGCGCTTGGTGGGCGCGGCGCCGGCGGCGCCGACGAAGAGGCCCGCGCCGGGGCCGCCCGCGTAGAGGTCGCCGGCCGCGGATCGCGCGAAGCCGTGGAGCGGCCCCTTCGCGGTCACGAGCACGTTCCACGCCTTGCCGGCGTCGCGCGTCACCAAGAGGTGCGTGTCCTTGTCGGGCGGGCCGGCGGTGCGCACCCACACCGTCGCCGGCGCGGCGGGGTCGACGGCGGCGATGAACGGCGCGATCTCGTGGGGCTCCGCGGGGATCTCGCGCCGCGTGAACGTCTTGCCGCCGTCGGTCGAGACGAGGAGCGCGCCCCGGCGCGGCAGCTCGGCGCCGTCGACCGCGGAGACGTAGACGCGCGACGCGTCGCTCGCCGAGACCTCGAGGCTCTCGGCGAGGAGCTTCGGATCGATCGCCGCGCCGATCGGGGCGAACGTCGCGCCGTCGTCCTTGGAGATCCACACCTCGTTGCGGAAGAGGCTCGCCCCCGCGTCGCTCGTGCGGTCGAAGCGCGAGGAGAGGGCGTAGATCACGCCGTCGGGGCGCATCGTCACGTCCACGAACGACTTCGCCCCCGCGGTGTCGACGGTGCGGAACGAGCAGCCGTGGTCGGTCGACACGCGCAGCCCCTCGGAGAGCCCGGCCACGATCGTGCCCTTCGGCGTGACGACGTAGGTCGGGTCCTCCTGGCTCGAGTAGCCGACGGCGCGCTCGCAGGTGAGGCGCCAGGTGCGTCCGGCGTCGCGCGAGCGGAGGAGGCCGAAGGTGACCCGCGCGTAGACGACGCTCGGATCCGAGGGGTCGAACACCATCGCGTTCGACGCGGGGAACCGCCCGTTCGCGCGGGCGCTCCCCGCGAGCGCGAGCGCGGCCGCGACGACGACGACGACGAGGCCGCGCTTCATCGGTGGGTGCGGGTCTTGGCGGGCGTGACGGGCGTGCCGGGTCGGACGACGACCGCGATCACCACGCCCACGACGATGCAGAGCGCGCCGAGGCCGAGCCCGACGAAGAGCCCCACCATCCTGAGCTTGCGCCGGGCTTGCCACAGATCGCCCGACGCCTGGCCGAAGGTGCCCAGGGCGAGGCGCGGCACGGCCGCGCCGCAGGTCGGGCAGCGATCGTAGGCGGGATCGTGGGCTGCCCACTGGGCTCTGCAGCCCGGGCAAATCCGGTACGGCGTCACGTTCATGGACGGTCCAAGCATCGCTTCTCGCCCGGCGCGCGACAAGGGGCTCGCCGCTCGGTGCTCGCCCTCGGCGGATTCGTCGTGCAGACGCGGGCCTCGAAGCCCTCTACGATGGCCTGGTGAGCTCCCCCGTCTTCGACGTGCTGCCCCTCGGCTTCCCCTGGGTCACGGCCGATCCGTTCCTGTTCTGCGTCCACCACGACGACGCGTACCCCGCCGGCGACGAGCGGATGGGGCCGCCGGCGTCGATGCTCGCGGGTCGAAACCTCGGCCAGGACTTCGAGATCAAGGACGGCTTCCGCATGTACCACGGCGACGTGGTGCCCGGCTTCCCCCAGCACCCCCACCGCGGCTTCGAGACCGTGACCATCGTGCGGCGCGGCTTCATCGATCACTCCGACTCGCTCGGCGCCGCGGCGCGCTTCGGTCGCGGGGACGTCCAGTGGCTCACCGCGGGCGCCGGGATCTGCCACTCCGAGATGTTCCCGCTGCTCGAGGCCGACGCGCCGAACCCGGTCGAGCTCTTCCAGATCTGGTTGAACCTCCCCGCCGCCGACAAGATGGCGCCGCCGCATTTCTCGATGCTCTGGTCGCACGACATCCCCACCGTGCGTCAGACCGACGAGCGAGGCCGCGGGAGCGCGATCACGGTGGTCGCGGGCACGTTCGGCGGCGAGAAGGCGCCGCCGCCGCCGCCGCGGTCGTGGGCCTCGCGGCCCGACACCGACGTCGCGATCGCGTGCCTCGCCCTCGAGCCCGGCGCGAAGCTCCACCTGCCGCGCGCGGCGGGCGGCGAGGCGACGGGCCGGGTGCTCTACTTCTTCGCGGGGCCGTCCGTCGACGTCGGCGGCCACGCGGCGAGGTCGCACGCGGCCCTCGCCGTCGACGCCGACCGCGACCTCGACCTCGTCGCGGGCGACGGGCGGGTCGAGCTCCTCCTCCTCCAGGGCCGCCCGATCGACGAGCCGGTGGCGCAGGCGGGGCCCTTCGTGATGAACACCCGCGAAGAGATCCAGACCGCGATGAGCGACTACCGGCGCACGCGCTTCGGCGGGTGGCCGTGGCCGAAGGACGACCCGGTCCACCCGCGCGCCGCGGGCCGCTTCGCGCGCCACGTGGGCGGCCGCGAGGAGCGCTTCGACCGCTGACGAGCGTCGCGTCCGCCGACGGGGCGCGCCGGTGCCTGCGCGACGCACGCAGCGGCCGAGGCCCTCAAGGACCTTCGGAGTCGCCCGCGCCGGGGCCCTCGGCGCGAGGCACCGAGATCGCGAACGTCGCGCCGCGGCCGGGCTCGGAGCGCACGTCGAGGGTCCCGTCCACGTCGCGCAGGGTCTGGAGCACCGTCGCCAGGCCGAGCCCGGTGCCGCGGCCCGGCTCCTTGGTGGTGAAGAACAGATCCCCGAGGCGCTGGAGCGTCGCCGCGTCCATGCCGCAGCCGTTGTCCTCGACGGACACGACGACCCGCGAGGCGTCGCCCGTCAGCCGCACGTCGATGCGCGCGCCCTCCACGCCGGTGACCGCGTCGCGCGCGTTCAGGCAGAGGTTCAGCACCACCTGCTGGAGGTGCGCCGCGCTCCCGCGGACGCGCGCCGCGCCCCCGGACCGGACGAGGCGGAGCTTGATCGCGGGATCGAAGATCCGGCGGCAGAGCGCGACCACGTCGTCGGTGACGAGCCCGAGGTCGCAGGTCTCGCCCTGCGAGCGGGTGTCGCCCCGCGCGATGTAGAGGAGCTGGCGCACGAGGTCGGCGGCCCGTCGGGTGGCGCTGGCGGCGTCGACGAGGAGGGCGCTCGCCTCCGCGGGCGACGCTTGCGCCTCCTCGATGTTCGGGAGCACGACCGCGAGCATGTTGTTGAGGTTGTGGGCGAGGCCGGCGGCGAGGTCGCCCATCGCCTCGCGGCGCTGCGCGCGCCGCAGCGCCTCCGAGAGGTCGTGCTCACCGGTGACGTCGAGCATGATCGCCGTCCACAGCGTCCCGCGCGGGAGCCGCTCGGGGGCGCCGCGCACGCGGACGTGTCGCCACCGCTGCCCGTCGGTGAGGCGGAACGTGTCGTCGAAGACCTCGAGGGTCACCTGCGAGCGCGCGATGCGCGCCTGGACGCGCTCGCGATCCTCCTCGTGCATGCGGCTCCAGCCGAGGTCGCCGTCGCGCGTGATCTCCTCCGGCGTCAAGCCGATGAACTCGCGGGTCATCCCCGCGGCGAAGGGGAACGCGAACGTGCCGTCGTCGTCGACGCGGTACTGGTAGATGACGCCGGGGAGGGTCTCGGTGATGCGCCGGAGCCGCTCGTGGGCCTCCTCGGCCTCGGCGTTGGCGGCGCGGAGATCGGTGATGTCGGAGAACGTGGCGACCACCCCCGCCGACGTGTCGCGGGGCCCGGCGATGCACGCGCTCGAGACGCGGATCCATCGCCGCGGGGCGTCGCCGGTCGGGCCCACGCCGACGACCACGTTCTCGCATGGCTCCCCGGTCCTGGCGGTGCGCTCGATGGGCAAGTCCTCGGGGGCGAGGCGCGCGCCGCTCTCGTCGACCAGCGGCCACGAAGTCGTCGAGACCTCGGCGCCGACCATCGGCCGTGTGCCGGTCAGGATACGGCTGGCGGCTGGGTTCGCGTAGGTGATGTGCCCGCCGTCGCCGCGGATGACGAGGCCCTCGTGGAGCGCTTGCACCGCGGCCTCGAAGCGCTGGTTGGACCGGGCGGTCGCCGAGACGGCGTCGTCGACCCTGGCCTCGGGCTCGCTCACGTCCGTGTAGGTGCACAAGACGCTGCGGGAGCCGTCGGCGGCGCGTCGCGCGAACGCGCTCACCGCGACCCAGCGGTGGCCGCCGTCGCTCGGGAACCCGAGCACGACGTCGCGCACGTTGCGGTCGTCGCGCAGGGCGACCGCGAGCGGGGCGTCGGCGGCGAGGAGGGGCGCGCCGCCTCGGGTGACGAGCGCCTCGATCGGCGCCTCCGCGGCCTCGCGCCCCGCGGCGTTCGCGTGCACGATCGTGCCCGAGGCGTCGTGCACCGACAGCCCGATGCCGAGCAGGTCGAGGACCTCGCTTTCGAGCGCCTGGGTCATCTCCCTCGAGCATAGGGGTTGCCCCACCCCGGCGAGGACGTTTCCCGCGCGCGCGCCTCGGTCGGCGGAGAAAAACGCAGGAAGAACCGCATCTTGCGCCTCATGGCGTCGGTGAGCGCGCGACCCCTTCGTACGTGTAGGAGAGCCACCGCGCGCCGTCGCTGTACCCCGCCGCCACCTCGTCGAGTTCGAAGCCCGCGCTCGCGAGATCGTCGAGGGGCGCGGACTCGAGCCGGCAGCCGCCGCCCGCTCGCCGCCACACCGGGCCGAGGCGCGCCTGCCACCGCCGAGCGTCCGCGTCGGGCGCGCGGCCGTGCTCGACGAAGAAGAGCTCCCCGCCGGGCACGAGCACCCGCCGCGCCTCGGCGAGGGCGAGCCGCGCGTCGTCGACGCTGCACAGGGTGTACGTCATGACGGCGGAGTCGAAGGCGCCGGCCTCGAAGGGCAAGCGCTCGGCGCCCGCGGTGACGAGCTCGATCGGGACCTTGGCGTGACGGACGCGGGCTTCGGCGCGGCGCGCGAGCTCGATTGAGGGGTCCACGCCGACGACCTTCTCCACCCGCGCCGGATCGTAGAAGGCGAGGTTCAACCCCGACCCCACCCCGATCTCGAGGACACGACCGTGCGCCCGCGGGATCCACCGGCGGCGCTCCTCGAGGATGTCGGGGCTCTTGCACGCGGACTCGATGAGGCGGGGCAGGACGTATCGGGACCAGACGCTCACCGCGCCAGCGTACTCCGGCGCCGAACCGGCCGCGAGGCGGCGCGCCGCGCCGGCCGAGAACTGGGCGGATCTCCCCTCCGTGGTAGGATGACCCGGGATGGCGGGCCCGCTCGACGCACCGTTCCGCGCGCTCTTCGAGCTCTCGCCCGACGCGATCCTCGTCTTCGTCGGCGGGGTCGTGGCTCACGCGAACCAGGCGTCGCTCGCGCTCCTGCGCGCGTCCCACCCCGACGAGGTCGTGGGGCGTCGCTCGGTCGACCTGATCCACCCCGAGTCGATCCCGCTCGTGGAGCGGCACGCGGCCGTGCTCATGACCGACAGCCGGTCGACGGCGACCCGGTCGATCGAGAAATACGTGCGCGTCGACGGGACGCTCGTGGACGTCGAGGTCACGGCCGCGCGGGCCACGTTCCTCGAGGGCAAGGCGTTCATCGTCTTCATCCGCGACATCACCGATCGCGTCCTCGCCCAGGAGCGCGAGAAGCGCGAGCGGGCCGCGGCCGCCCGCGCGGAGGCGGTCGCCGAGCGGGAGCGGTGGCTCCGCGGCATCATCGACGTCATCCCGAGCATCATCTTCGCCCGCGACGAGAGCGGCGCCTTCGTCCTCGTCAACCAGGCCTGCGCCGACTTCTTCGGCCTCACCGCGGAGCGCATGCTCGGCAGGACCCTCGCCGACCTCGGGCACGAGCACGCGGAGTCCTTCACGGCGGAGGATCGCGAGGTCTTCGCGACCGGCGAGCCGCGCGTGGTCAGCGAGCGCGTCCTCCTCGACCAGCGCGGTCGGCGGCGGGTCTTCGAGGGGGTCAAGCTGCGGGCGCAGCTCGGCAGCGGGCAGTGCCTCCTCGGCGTCTTGACCGATCTCACCGACCGCCGGCACCTCGAGGCCCAGCTCGTCCACTCGCAGAAGATGGAGGCGATCGGGCGGCTGGCCGGAGGGATCGCCCACGACTTCAACAACCTCCTCACCGTCATCATCGAGAGCGTCGACCACCTCGCCGCGCGCGTCGACGACAGCGAGGGCGACCTCGCGCGGGTGCGAGAGGCGTCGACGCGGGCGGCCTCCCTCACCAAGCAGATGCTCGTCTTCGCGCGCCAGGCGCCCGCGGAGCCGCGCGTCCTGGTGGTCGACGACGTGGTGCAGCGCATGTCGCGCCTGCTCGTGCGCGTCCTCGGCGAGGACATCGCGATCGAGACGCTGCTCCAGGCGGGGAGCGCGCGCGCGAGCGTGGATCCCGGGCAGATCGAGCTCGTCCTCATGAACCTGGCGGTGAACGCCCGCGACGCGATGCCCGCCGGCGGCACGCTGTCGCTCTCCACCCGCGTGGACGGCCGCGACATCGTCGTGGAGGTCAAGGACACCGGGACGGGGATGGACCCAGAGACGCGCGACCGCGCGTTCGAGCCGTTCTTCACCACCAAGCGTCCGGGCGAGGGGACGGGGCTCGGGCTCTCGACGTGTTACGGGATCGTCCAACAGCTCGGCGGGCGCCTCGAGCTCGAGAGCTTCGTCGGCGTCGGCACGGTCGTGCGGATGGTCCTGCCCCGGTGCGAGGCCTAAGCGGCGCGGCCCAAGCCGCCGAGCACGGTGCCGCCGCCGCAGGGCTCGGGCACGGTGCTCCTCCTCGAGGACGACCCGCTCGTCCGCCGCGCCACGCACCGGATGCTGCGCAGCCTCGGCTACCAAGTCCTCGACGCCGCGCTCCCGAGCGAGGCCCTCGCGCTCGCGCGCGACCACGCGGGCGTGATCGACCTCCTCGTCACCGACGTCGTGATGCCGCAGATGAACGGGGTGGAGGCCGCGCACGCGTTCCGGGCCTTGCGCCCGAGCGCGGCCGTCCTGTTCGTGTCCGGCTACGCCCGCGACGCGCTCGCCGCCACCGGCGAAGCGCCCGCCTGGCACCTCGCGAAGCCGTTCGACGTCGGCGAGCTCGCGGCCAAGCTGCGCGAAGTCCTCGGCTGACGCCGCGCTTCGCGCGCGGCCGCCGGCGACCGCCGGGTGATCCTTGACGAATCGTCAAGATATGATATCTGACAGTTCGTCAATGAACTCCTCCCCTCGGACCATCCTCGTCACCGGCGGCAACACGGGCATCGGCGCGGCCTTCGCCGCCGCGGTCGCGCGCCCGGGCGTCCACCTCGTCCTCGCGTGCCGGTCGGCGGAGCGCGCCGAGGCCGCGCTCCAGGCGGCGCGCGCCAAGGGGGCGACGGCGTCGTTCCTCGAGCTCGATCTCGGCGACCTCGCGGGCGCCGACCGGGCGGCGCGGGCCTTCGCCCGGGAGCACGGCGAGCTCGACCTCCTCGTCGACAACGCGGGCCTCGCCGGCCAAC
>JAEUKG010000671.1 GCA_016794325.1 Myxococcales bacterium
CGCCGTGGAGGCTCCGGCGCCCACGAACGACGCCGGAGCGGACCGACAGGTCTATCCCAGCGTGGATGCCGGTGGTGGCGACGCGCCATGGGACGCCCCCATCTCCGACGATGGGTGGCAAGGGTGGTACGCGCCAAACCCCGGCTGCGGGTTCGAGATCCCCATCCGCCCGGGCGCGATGCCCAAGCCCATCGTGTGGGAGCCCTGCGGGCCCGAAGTCGCTGGTGGCGTGTTCTCGTGTCGGATGATGGCCTTCGACTGGACGCCGGAGACGAAGCCCTACATCAACGCCTTCTATCCCGAGGCGGCAGTCGTCCAGAACGGCCAAGCGATCCTGCAGTTTCTCCGCGCCGAGGTCGACCGTCGCACCGCGATGATCGCGCCGGCGGACGGCCCTCCACGCGTCGCGCTTCGATGGCCGAGGTCAACCAAGTGTGGTGCAGGTGAGGGGACCTTCAGCGACGGTCACTTCTCCTGGACGATAGGAGAAGGGGCGGGGGCCACTCCCGAGTCAACCATCTCCGCCGCAATCGGAGGTAGGGACGCAGCGTTCCTCGAGTCACTTCGAATCGTGGAACGAGGTCCTCGAGGGGTCGGACCGTTCCAATCATACAGCGCAACACGTTTCGGAATGGTCGCAATCGGCAAGGGGACGCGACTACTCGATTGGGATAGCGGTACGGCAACCACACTGGTCAGCGCCTCTACGTCTGCGGGGTATCAGCCGTGGGAGTTCGCGTCACTCCCCGAGGGCATCATCTTTCAGGCCGGGCAGAAGAGCGTGCTTCGAGAGTTCTTGTGGACGAGCTCGGGCATCATCGACTTGCTCGGCCCATCGCTCCCTGCCGACCGCATCGTCCCCGCCGCCGCCACAGATGGCACGACCCTGGTTTGGCTCGAAAGCGCGATCGAGATTGGCGAGTACCCCCTGCTAGGACTCTGGGCTGCGACCTTCTCGACGGACCCCGGTGTCATCGCAGCCTCGAAACGACTCGTCGCCAACACCACGAACGAGAAACTGGCCGACCAGCGGATGGCC
Source organism: Myxococcales bacterium (assembly GCA_016794325.1). Classification (GTDB taxonomy): domain Bacteria; phylum Myxococcota_A; class Polyangia; order Polyangiales; family Polyangiaceae; genus SXNL01. The sequence goes on from JAEUKG010000671.1 coordinate 1,040, forward strand.
GTCGGCTGCGGATACGCCGCCGCAGAACGCGCAGCAGGAAGCCCACCCGTCAGCACAGGCATCGTCGTCACTCGTCTCGCCGACGGCCGCACGTTCCGCCTCCCCGGCGGCTTGAACGGCTTTGGAACGCCGCTGGCCATCACGTGCGACGAGATCTTCCTCAAGCTCTGGACGCCGACGAAGAAGTCTGCCCAGAACATCGCGCGAGTGCGACTCGACTCCCTCGGCCCTGGTGAGCCGGGCCTTTGAGGCGTCCGCGTCAGCCGCGCACGCCGAAGAGCCGGCGACCGAAGAGCGCGCCGACGGCCACGAGCAGCGCCACCGGCACGACGTGGCCGAGCGCCACGTGACCGAGCTCGCCCACCGGGCAGTGCACGTCGATGAGGACGCTCCCGATCCCGCCCGCGAGCCCGCCGAGGACGGCGCCGGTCGCGCGCGGGTGGGTCGCGTCGCTGCCGCGCCTCAGGATCGCGAACGCGACGACCGGCCCGAACGAGAGGGCGACGGTCATCACCAGGCACCCGACGTGCGCCGCGAGCGATAGGCTGGGCTCCGGCAGCGCCGGCGGCGCGATCACCTCGTGGACGAGCACGAACCACCCGAGGAGCACCGGCGCGAGCCCCGCCGCGAGCCCCGCGAGGACCGCCGTGGGCGGGCCGATCATCGATCGACGCCCGAGCGCGACCGAAGCCGCACCGGCGACGACGAGCGCCCAGCCGCCGACGACGCCCCAGAGGAGGAGCGGGGTTCGACCGCCGTGGTGGACGCCGCCGGTGAGGGCGACGAGCCCGAGGGCGAGCGCCGCCGCCGCGAGGACGACGAGCGCGCGCCGCTTCGCGTACGAGGCGCGGGTGGCGGACGGTCGCTTGGCGATGGCGGCCTCGAGGCGCGCCCGGAGCTCGTCGGGGGGCTGGTTCACGCGTCACCTCCCTCTCTCTTCGTGTAGCCGAGGGCGTGCCGCAGCGTGACGTACGCGCGGTGCGCGCGGAGCTTCACCGCGGCGACGGTGGTGCCGAGGACCTCTGCCGCCTCGGCGACGCTGAGGCCCTCCTGCTTCACGAGCTCGAACGCGACGCGCTGCGCCTCCGGCAGCGTCGCGAGCTCGCGGCGCAGCGCGTCGGCGACGGACTGCGCCTGCACGAGGTCGTCGGCCGCGGCGTCGACGGACGCGACCTCGTCCCACGGCGACGGGCCGCCGTCGCCCCCCTCGAGCACCTCGCGCCGGCCCCGCCGCGAGGCGTCGATGACGAGGCGCCGCGCGATCGCGAACGCCCAGGGCACGACGTCGGCGCCGGGGACGAAGCGCCCGCGCGCCGCGTGCATCTTGAGGAACGTCTGCTGGAGGACGTCGTCGGCGCGGGCCGCGCTCCGCGTCTGCCGGAGCAAGAACCCGTAGAGCCGCGGAGCGAGCCCCTCGTAGAGCTCGCCGAAGGCCCGGTCGTCGCCCGCGGAGTAGCGCTCCATCGCCGCCGACAGCCGCGCGCGCTCGGCGTCGCCGAGCGCGCCGGCGCTTCGGTTCCTCGGGTCGACGGTCACGACGCCACTTCTACCGTAGGGCGCCATCCGGAGGGCTTCGTTTTCGGGGAGCGTTTGCGCGAGCACGTGTCCTGGGCTACGCCCCAGCGTGCTTCGGGTATCGCCGTCACCTCCCGCACCCTCCCGACCCGGTGTCAGGAAATTGACGCGCCTGTTTCCCCACACGGCAATTCGCGTCATTTCAAAGAGATAGCTTCGAGCCCGCTTGGCCCGCCTCTTGCGAATGGGCCGCGCGCGCAGCACCCTCCCCCCCGCCTCGAGGTCCCATGTCCCTGCGAACCGCAGCGCTCACGTCCGTCGTCACCCTCCTCGCCTTCGCCTGCGGAGGGAGCACGGATCCGGCTCCGGCCCCCACGCCCGCGCCGACCACGACGAGCCCGGCGCCCACCGCGCCGACGCCCGAGCCCCCGCCGGCCAAGCCCGACGATCCGGTCGACCCGAACTATCCGTCGCCGCACACCCCGCTCCCGACCCTCGACTACAACGGCGGCCCGATCCTGGAGTCGGCCTCGATCGTCACCGTCACCTTCCCTGGCGACGACAAGCGCGTCGAGCTCGAGGAGTTCGGCGACACCATCACCCAGACGCCGTGGTGGGACGCGGTGTCGGAGGGCTACTGCGGGCAAGGCAAGTGCGTCGGCCGCGGCAAGAGCGGCGGGCACGTGGCCCTCGCCGAGGCGGCGGCCAAGAGCTACACCGACTCGTCGCAGGGCTCGGCCTCGTCGATCCAGGACTTCATCCGCCGCCTCGTGGCCGACGGCACGCTCCCGGCCCCGGACGGGAAGAACACGCTCTACGCGTTCTACTTCCCCGTCGGCACGTCCATCGACCTCGACGGCTCGGCGAGCTGCCGCGAGTTCGGCGCGTACCACAACAGCACCGACGTGACGCCGCCGGGCGGCACGCTGACGCGCGTGGCCTACGCGATCATGCCGCGCTGCGGGACCAACTTCAACCAGCTCACGATCTCGGCGAGCCACGAGTTCACCGAGGCGGCGACCGACCCCTACGTCGGCCACAACGACATCGCGTATTACATGCGCAACCAGCTGTGGTCGATGTTCGGCGGCGAGAACGCCGACCTCTGCGTGAACAGCGGCTTCGGCGGCGCCCACAAAGAGGGCAAGTGGGTCGTGCAGCGCTCCTGGTCGAACAAGAGCGCGCAGGCGAGCCACGACCCGTGCGTGCCCATCCCCGACGGTCAGGCGTACTTCAACGTCGCCCCCGACAAGAACTTCGAGCAGATCAAGCTCGCCCAGGGCGAGTCGATGGACATCACGCTCAAGGCGTTCTCCGACGCGCCGATCGGCGACTGGACCATCGACGCCGTCGAAGGCAACACCTTCATGGGCGGCTCGAGCTACCTCTCCTTCAAGCTCGACAAGGAGACCGTGCACAACGGGTCGAAGGTGACGCTCACCGTCACCGCCGACAAGAAGATCCCCCAGTACGCGCTCTACGTCATCACGTCGCAGAAGGGCTCGACGCGCCACAGCTGGCCGCTCGTCGTGACGCCGAAGAAGTAACGATCCGAGTCCCCCGAGAGGCGGCGGCCCGGGCCGGCGCCGAGGCGCGAGATCGCGCTTCGGCTCCGCTCCGCCGCCGCCTCCGCCTTTTGGTGATGGTTGGGTCGACGGGGATCCACCCGAGGGCCCGACCCCTCACTCGACTCGACCAAAACCAGAACGAATCCATAGGCTTCGCGACTGGCGAGGTCAGCCGTAGGTGGTATCCTCTTCGCAAGGGCTTTGCGACGGATGGGACGACGACTCGGCTGCGCGGCGCTCGCCGCGACCCTCGGCTTCTTGGCGGCGCGCGACGCCCACGCCGAAGGGACGCGCACGGCGACCGACTGGGATCGCCTGCTCGAGGGGACGATGGCCTGGGTCGCGAGCCCGTTCACGCCCATCGAGGAGCTCGATCGCCGCGCCTTCGAGCGGCGCGCCCGCCAGCGCGA
>JAEUKG010000672.1 GCA_016794325.1 Myxococcales bacterium
TCGGGCGCGCCCGAGGCGGGCGCGCCCGCCGCCTCGCTCGCGGACCGCGCGCGCGTGGCCCGCGCCCTCGCCGGAGCCCCCGCCGCCTCGGCCGGAGTGGCCCGCGCCGCCGCGAGCGACGAGCTCCGGCTCGACGCCGCGGGTGTGTCGATAGGGATACGACGGCTCGGCGCGTCGCCCGTCCGCGCCGAGAGCCTCGGCGGCGTCGCGGTGTTCCGGGGCGCGCTCGCCGGGGCCGACGTCGCCGAGGCGCCGATCGATGGCGGGGTGGAGGACTTCGTGTTCTTCGAGCGCGCGCCTCGCCGCGAGATCCTGGAGTACGACCTCGACGTCTCCCGGGCCGCCGGCCTGCGCCTCGTCGGCGGTCGCCTCGAGGTCCTGGACGCGTCGGGCGCTCCCCGCCTGCGCGCCGAGGCGCCGTACGTCGTCGACGCCGCGGGCACGCGCCACGCGGCGAGGCTCGCCGTGTCGGGCTGCCGCGTGGACGCGAGCCCGGCGCCGCCGTGGGACCGCCCGGTGACGCCGCCGGGGGCGAAGACGTGCCGCATGAGCGTCGCCTGGAGCGGCGTCGAGTACCCGGCGGTCGTCGACCCGGCCTGGGGCGCGACGACGTCGCCCGCGGCGCGCTACGGGCACGCGCAGATCGGGCTCGGCGGCAAGGTGCTGGTCGCGTTCGGCTTCTACCGCCCCGACGGCGGCATGGGCACCGGCTACGTCCACGCGCTCGAGCTCTTCGATCCCGCCACTCGCACCTGGGCGAGCGTCGGCAACAGCCCCGTCGATCGCGAGGACCTCGCGATCGCGCCGCTGCCGAGCGGCACGGTGATCATGCTCGGCGGCGGCGGCTCGTCGCGCGCCGATCTCTACGGCGTCGCGGCGGGGGTCGGGCGATCGAACGCGTCGAGCTCCCGCGCGTCGGGCCTCACCGCGACCGCCCTCGCCAGCGGCAAGGTGCTCGTCGCCGGCGGCGTCGACGGCGCGCCCGTCGCCACCGCGCAGCTCTACGACGAGGCGGTCGACGACTACACGCCCGCCGGGGCCGGCGGCGTGATGGGCGCGGCGCGCGGCTACCACACCGCGACGCGCCTCGCGTCGGGCAAGGTGCTGATCGCCGGCGGCCGCGGCCCCGGAGGCTCGCTCGCGAGCGCCGAGCTCTACGATCCGGCGACCAACACCTTCGCACCGACCGGCGCGATGGCGGCGGCGCGCTCGGAGCACGTGGCGGCGCTCCTCGGCGACGGCCGCGTCCTCGTGGCCGGCGGGGACTCCGCGACCGCCGAGATCTACGATCCCGCCACCGGGAAGTTCGGCGCGGCGGGCTCGCTCTCGTCGGCGCGGTCCTCCGCCCAGGCGGTGGTCCTCGCCTCGGGCCACGTGATGGTCGCCGGCGGTAGCGAGGGCGGCACCGAGGTCGGCGACGTCGAGATCTTCGACCCCGGCACCACGACGTTCGCGCCCCAGCCTTCGCTTTCGTTCGCCCGCGCGAAGTTCGGCCTCTCGCGCTTGAGCACCGACGAGGTCCTCGCCGCCGGCGGCATCGACCCGAAGAGCTTCAGCGTCCGCGTGGCCGAGCTCTGGCGCCCGCTCGCCAAGGGCGTGACCTGCAAGGACAAGGACGACTGCGCCTCCGGCGTCTGCCAGGAGGGCGTGTGCTGCGCGGGCCCGTGCGCGGGGGCCTGCAAGACCTGCCTTCCGTCCACCGGAGCCTGCGTCGCCGTGACGTCGAGCGACGACCCCGACTCGTGCACCGGGGCGTCGACCTGCGATCCCGCCGGCGCGTGCCGCAAGAAGAACGGTCAGAAGTGCGCCGCCGCCGCCGACTGCGCGAGCGGCCAGTGCGTCGACGGCTTCTGCTGCGAGCGCGCCTGCGGCGGCCAGTGCGAGGCGTGCGACGTCGCCGGGCACGAGGGCAAGTGCATCCCCGTCGCCGGCGAGGCCCACGGCACGCGCCCGCGCTGCGCCGCGACCGGCGAGAGGTGCGGCGGCACCTGCAACGGCGCGAGCGTCGAGTGCGCGTATCCCTCCGCGGATACGACGTGCGGGCAGACCTGCGACGTCAAGCTCACGACGGTCAGCGTGTGCGACGGCCGCGGCGCCTGCGTGGCGGGCGCGCCCCAGTCGTGCCCCGGCAACTTCGTCTGCGCCGACAAGGCGAGCTGCAAGACGTCGTGCGCGAGCGACGCCGACTGCCTCGACGGCTACGCCTGCAAGGGCGGGGTCTGCAACGCGATCCCCCTCTGCAACGGCCACGTGATCACCAAGGGCAAGGAGAAGATCGACTGCGCGCCCTACGCGTGCGATCCCACCGGCGTCTGCCGCACCTCGTGCGGATCGGTCGCCGACTGCGCCGAGCCGAGCGTGTGCTCGGCCGACGGCCGCTGCGTCCCCCCTCCGGAGCCCCTCGAGGCGAGCTGCCGCGCGGCGCCGGGGAGGAGCCCACCGGTCGGCGCGGCGCTCGTCGTCCTCGTCGCCGCCGCGAGCGCGCTCGTGGCCCGGAGGCGCCGATGAAAGCCCGCACGACCCTCGCCCTCTCGATCGGCCTCCTCGTCGCCGCCGCGTGCAGCGCCGGGGGCGGGCCGGCGCCGAGCGCCGCCGAGCCCGCCGCGCGGGAGCTCGCGGCCCTCCGCGCCGCGTTCCCCGGCGCTGCCCTCGCCCCGCGCGAGGTCGCGCGCCGGCGCGTCGACGTCGCGCTCCCGGCGCGCGCCGACGGCGCGACGATCCTCACCGACCGCCGCTCCGGGCTCGCGCTCGGCGTCCGCCTCACCTCGGCGGCGCCCGCTCCGCGCGTCGACGTCGAGGGCGTCTCGACGTTCCCCGGCGCCGGGATCGTGCAGATCGCGAGCGGCGCGGGCGTGGAGGACTGGGTGCACCTGCCCGCGCGCCCGGCCGCCGAGGTGATCGTCTACGAGCTCGACGTGCGGAGCGTCGCGGGCCTGCGCCTCGTCGGCGGCTCGCTCGA
>JAEUKG010000725.1 GCA_016794325.1 Myxococcales bacterium
GGCCCGGCCGCGCACGTGAGCCCGCCGGCGGCGCGCTACCGCGGCGCGGCGCCGAAGAGCGCGAGCGTGCCCCGCGAGCTCGCGTGGCCGAGGCGCGCCGCGATCACGCTGACGACCGACGGCGGCTTCACGGCCGACGCGCCGGACGCCCAGAACTGGATGAACGCGCCGCCCGACCAGAAGCGCCCGCCGCCGCTCGCGGTGGACGCCGCGTGGCTGGGCGCGCTCGACTGCGCCTTCGAGCCCGCGCTCCGGGCCGCGGCGGCGGGCGCGAAGCTCGAGGTGCGCGCCGCCGGCGCGGCCGCGGCGCCGCTCACGAGCGGCGACGACGACCAGCTCTTCGACGTCCGCGTCCACGTCGGCGGCAGCGACGACGTGGGCGGACACTACGGCGGGCTCACGGTGAGGGTGGACGTCGCGAGCCTGCAGCGGCCTCGCGACTTCGCCTCCGGCCACGCTCGCTTCGAGGCGCCTCGCGCGCCGTCGGGCGCCGCGGTGGACGCCCTCGGTCCGCTCTTGTCCAAGGCGCTCGCCGCCGCGTTCGACGATCTCCACCGTCACCTCGGCGAGGACGCGAAGAAGCCGGCGGCCGAGCTCACGCTCGTCGTGCCCACCGAGGGGCTGCCGCCCGCCGCGCGCGCGGCCGCCGAGGCGCTCGTGCCGTGCGCGGTGGGCCTCGGCGCGTCGCTCGGCCACGAGAAGCTGCCGAGCGCCGACGGCGCGCTCCGCTACCGAGTGCGCTACCGGCTCCAGAAGGACGACCCCGCGGAGACGGAGGCCGGATACCTCACGAAATACGCGGGGTGGCTCGGCGACGTCTGCGCCCACGGCAAGTGCCGCTGCTCGACGTGGCGCACCGGCCTCGACGGGTACACCTCCGAGCGCCACGTCGACCCCGCGAAGAAGGAGATCGTCCTGCGCTTCCGCCGACCGACGCCCTGATCCGTTCGCCCAGGAACGAGCATCTCTATCAGAATAGTACGCGACGGCGCGGCTCAGGTGCCGCACGGATCGATCGGCGTCGGGCCGTTGTGCGGCCGGTAGTACCAGGCGGTCTGCCCCGGGAAGAGGAGGTGCATCTCGCGGTTGTCGCCGAGCGGCAGCCCGCCGAAGAAGTACGGCGGCTTCGAGCCGAGGCCCGGCGGGGCGGCGTCGGTGCCCATCACCACGAGCGGCCCGCCCGCGGGGGCGTGGACGCTCAGCGTCACCGGCGGCAGGTTGGTGCGCCCGTTGCTGTCGTCGCGCTGGAAGGTGACGCGCTCCACGTTGTAGGCCGCGTCGTGGGCGGCGGTGTAGCGGCCCTTCTCCTCCGGGAGCTTCGCGGTCGGGCAGAGCTCCTTCGCGTATTGGTAGCCGCGGAAGCCTCGCGAGGCCCAGGTCCCGTCGGCGCGGAGGGTGAGCTCGATGGTGAGGGCGCCGCCGTACTCCTGGTACGTGTTGAACGCGACGCCGCCGGTCGCGTCGATCTTGGCGCGCGAGTAGAAGCGCCCGACGAGGTTCGCGGCGTCGCTCGGCTTCTTCAGATCGTACTCGCTGAAGCAGCCGCCGGGGGTCTCCGCCGCCGAGCACGGCCGCGACGTCGCGTTGGGCGCGTGCGGCGTGATCGCGGCGCCGCCGGAGCTCGATGTGCTGCTGCCGCTCGACGACGCGCCCCCCGAGCTCGCGCCCCCCGAGCTCGCGCCCCCCGAGCTCGCGCCGCCGCCGGACGAGGAGGCTCCCGCGCCGCCGCTCGACGCGGCCTCACCGCTCGAGGCGCCGCTCGACGCGGCGCCACCGCCGGGCCGCCCTTCGAGCTCGTCGGCCGGAGCGGTGCACGCTCCAGCGGCTCCGAACGCGAGCGCGGCGACCACGAGGCGAGTCAGGGTCTTCATGCCCGCCCGCGTAGCAACGCGTATGCCCGGCCGCGCGGAGCCGCGGCGCGCCGGAGCTGCCGCCGAATCCTCGGCGAAATTGCGAAGTTGGCGAGGTCGTCAGCTCGACCTGACGCGGCTCGCGGCGAGCGCCGACGTGCGCAGTTCGCGCAGCGCGGCGCGCTCTACGAGCAGCCGGCCTCGGAGCACGTCTTCGCGCACACGCCG
>JAEUKG010000834.1 GCA_016794325.1 Myxococcales bacterium
CTCCGCCAAAGCGGCGGGCGCCGGCGCGGGGGCGGCCCGCGGGTCGGGCGCGGCCGCGGGGGGTCGGGCCCGCGCCGCGGCCGCCGGCGGCCACGCGACGTCGTGGCGCACGCCCACGTACGACGGGAACCGCGGCACGCCGTCGCGCGACAGCTCCTGGTAGCGAAACGTCACGATCGCGCCCACCGGCGGCGGCGCATTGCGCTCGGCGTCGGAGAAGCCCGTTCCGACCGAGAACAAGGTGCCGTCCGGAAGCTCGCACTGCAGCGCCCCGAGCCTCCCCTTGTGCTTGCCGGTGCCCGGCAGGTGCGCCCGGACGCGCGCCTCGGCGTCGTGGAACGTCTTGACCTTGAGGAGGGTGAACGAGCGGCCGATCTCGTAGCGCGAGCCCGGCTTGCGCAGCATCAGCCCCTCGCCCCCGAGGGCCTCCACCCGCGCGAGCTCCTCGCGCAGGTGCGCGACGTCGCGGCACGCCTCGTGAGGGTGGGCGACGAGGTGCGCGGCGGCGGCGTCGCGCACGTGGTCGCGGACCGCGGCGAGCCGAGCCTCGAACGCGCCCTCGTGGCGCGGGGCGTCGAACAGCACGTAGCGGAGCGCGCGCCAGGCGTCGCTGCGATCTTGCCGGCGGACCACGCTCACCGTCTCCTGGAAGCGCTTGCGGCCGCCGAAGAGCTCGCCGTCGAGGGCCACCCCGCGAGGCAGCGCCTCGACGAACCACGACGGCGCCGCGACCTCGTTGCCGAGCCGGGTGAGGAGGCGCTCGCCGTCCCAGTACGCGCGGACGCCGTCGAGCTTCTCGCTCATCCACCACCCGCCGAGATCGGTGTCGCCGGTCCACGAGTGCGCGAGGAGGATCGGCGGCGCGACGCCGGGCGTCGCCGCGCGCACGGTCCGCGAGCCGCCCTCGGCGGCGCCGCTCTGAGCGCTGCCCACGCGAGCGTCCTCGGCGGCGTCTCCCCGCAGCGCGCGGAGGTGCTTGCACGTCCGCCGCTCGATCGCGACGCCCTGGTGCATCCACGCCGGGCACGAGCACGAGTACACCCCGCCGGTGTTCTTGAGGACGTAGGGCTTGGCCCCCGACCCCTGCACCTGCCGGCTCTCGCCGTCGGCGAGGTCGTCGTCCGCGGCGACCGCAGGCCCTGCCTCCGCGGCCGAGCCGTCGCCGTCGTCGGGCGCCTCGGCCTCCGGCTGCGGCTCGCGCGCCGGCACCTCTTTCCACCAGGGACGCTTCTTCTCCGCCACGAGCGGAGCATACAACGCGCCCGAGGCGGGATTTCTACCGGTGGCGGAGGAGGGAGTCGAACCCCCGACCTAGCGCGTATGAAACGCCCGCTCTAACCAACTGAGCTACTCCGCCGGAAGGGCGCGGAGTATGCACCGACTCGCCTCGCCCCGTAAAGGGGTTCGTGCGCCTCGGGGCCTCAGCGGCTCCGGGGCGCCCACGAGACCGCCGCGCCGTCGCTGATGGGCGCGCGGATGCGGAGCGGCGTCTCGAGCTCCGGCGGGACCGGCGGGAGGGGCGAGGCGCGACGGATCGCGTCGGCCGCGTTCTTGTCGAACTCCTCGATCCCGCTCGGCCGCGCCGGCGGCCACGACACGCGCACGGCGCCGCTCCGCTCGACGGTGAAGACGAGGATCACCGTCCCCTGCTTGAGCTCCTTCACCGCGCTCTCGGGGAACGCGCCGCGCAGGAGCGGATCGATCTTGCCGTGGATGCGCCGGAAGTAGGTCACGTAGCGCGGGTCGTGGGTGTCGTAGTCGATGAAGTCGCCGGTGCCGGAGCCGAGCGGCTTCGGGTGCGCTCCGGCGCCGAAGAGGCCGCCCGCGCCGGGGTCGCCCGGGCCCGGGGAGCCGCCGGGGCCGTCGCCGCCCGCGCCGCCGGTCGCGCTCGCGTGCACGAGCGACCGCAGCACGTTCGACACGTCCTGCGCGCTGTCGACGGTGTCTTGGGGGCGGCCCCGTGTGTCGGCCGGGATACTCGGGGTGCCGAGCTCCACCATCGGCCTCGCGGTGCGCGGGTTCGCGCCCGGGTGGTGGTCGGCGCCGGGCCTCGCGTTGCGCGCGCCGACGCCCGACGACGCCGCGAGCGCCCCCTCCATGGCCGCCCCCGGGCGCGCGCCGTTGTCGCCCTCGAGCGTGGGCGAGCCGAGCTGACCGCCTTCGAGCGCGGCCGGGCGCGACGCGCGCACGCCGCGGCTCGGATCGCCGGCGCGGTCGCGCCGCTCGTCGAGCTGACCGGTGCCGTTGGCGACGAAGGTGAGCTCCATCGGATCGCGCGACTGCCTGCGGTCTTCGCGGGTCTGGCGGACGGTGTCGTTGGTCTTGATGCGCAGGGCCTGATCACGCTCGAGGCGATCCATCAGGTCTTGCGTGCGCGAGAGCTTCGAGTCGGAGTCGGCGAGGTGCGTCGCGCGCTCGCCCGCGCGCTCGCCGCCGCGACCGGCGACGCCGGTGTCGACGTGGGCGACGGTCGCGCCGCCGGGCGGAGGCGGCACCTCCCCCTTCGGGTCCGGCACGCTGTCCGACAAGAGAGTACCTTCGGCCACCCCCGGCAGCTCGATCGGGATGACCGACGCGACGGGAGCGGGGCTCGGCGGCGCCGCCGCCAAGGTGTCCCGATGGAGGGAGCGGTACGCGGCCCACGCCACCACACCGACGAGTAGGGCGTGGACGAGGACCGAGGTGCCCACCGTCCAGCCGGGCAGTCGCGCTGCTTTCGCCGAGGTGATGCCGCCACGCGCGTCGTCGCCTTCGTCAGGGCGGCCGGCGCTGGGGCGCAGGGTGGGTCTCTTGGGCACGAAAGAGCCTTCCTCCGATCATGACGTAGGACGGCCAGGACCGCCAATGGTTTCAGTCCGCGCCGAGCGGTCGCGCCGCGAGGCGGCGCGTGTTCTCGGCGGTCGCGCGGGCGAGCTCCTCGAGCGGCATCTGGCGGAGCTCGGCCACGGCGCGCGCGGTGTGCACGACGTAGGCGGGCTCGCAGCGTTTGCCCCGCAACGGCACGGGCGCGAGGTACGGGCTGTCGGTCTCGACGAGGACGCGATCGAGCGGGGCCCACGCCGCGACCTCGCGCACCGCGCGCGCGTTCTTGAAGCTCGCGATGCCCGAGAACGAGAGGTAGAAGCCGAGGTCGAGCGCGCGCTCGGCGAAGGGCCGGTCCTCGCTGAAGCAGTGGATGATCCCGCCGACGTCGCGCGCGCGCGACGCCTCGAGGAGGGCGAGGGTGTCGGTCGCGGCCTCGCGGGTGTGGACCACGATCGGCTTCTTCACCCGGAGCGCGAGCGCGACCAGCCGATCGAAGACCTCGCGCTGCACGTCGCGCGGGGAGTGATCGTAGTGATAGTCGAGGCCGATCTCGCCCACGAAGGCGACCTCGGGCGTCGCTGCGAGCGCCTCGAGCTCGCGCATCATCGCGTCGTCGAGCGCCTTCGCGTCGTGCGGGTGCACGCCCACCGCGGCGGTGATCGACCGGGGCTCCGCCGCGGCGAGCGCGACCGCGGCGCGGGCCGGCCCGAGGTCCTCCCCCACCCCCACGACGACGAAGCCGACGACGCCCGCGGCGCGGGCGCGGACGAGCACCACGGCCGCGCCCTCGGGGAAGTATCCAGGGTCGAGGTGGCAGTGGGAGTCGACGAGCGGCGTCACGACGTCGATGGTAACCTCGGGCCGTGCCGCTCTCCGAAGAATCGTTCCGCGCGCTGCTCGATCCGAACGGGGTCGTCCGCGACCCGAGCGCGCTTCCAGCGCTGGCGCCCGAGGCGCGCTTCCTGGTCTTCTCGCAGGCCGCCGGCGCGCGCTTCGACGCCGCGCGCTGGCGCGACCAAGCCGCTCGCTTCTTCGCGACCAAGCTCGGCTTCACCCACGACAAACGGCCGTCCCCCGAGCCGCCGCTCGTCGACGCCGCGCGGGTGGTGATCGCGGGCGAGCGCGCGAGCGGCACCCGGCTCGTGATCGGGCGACCGCGCGAGCCGGGCGACCTCGCGTGCGCGGAGGACGCGGAGCTCCGCGCTGGCGGCGGCGGCCTCGGCGAGCTCGCCCGCCGGTGCGGCCACGTCTACGTCGTCGAGGCGTCGGGGCCCGACGACCGCGCGTCGCTCTCGTGCGCCGCGATCCTCGCGAGCGTCGCCCTGGGGCCGATCGTGTCGCCGGACGGGCGGATCTTCGGCGTCCGCACCGCCCGCCTCGAGCTCGAGCGCGAGGCGAGCGGCTACCGCTGAGCCGGCCTCTCAGGGCGCGTCGACGACGCCGTGGCCGAAGCTGCGCGGCACGAGGGCCTCGGGGATCGGGCCGCCCGGGATCGCGATCGCGCGCCGGATCCCGGCCGCCGACAAAGCGCCGATTTCGTTCAGAATCCCGTGACGCGCAGCGTGAGACCGCCGACGTCCGCGCCCTGGGCGCCGGGCACGAGGGTCACCGTCGCCGCCTCGTTCTTCACCTTCGGCGGCGGCCCCGGGATCACGAGCAGCGCGA